>CALDQY010000129.1 GCA_937911445.1 uncultured Rhodobiaceae bacterium
CGTCCATGTCACCATCGTACCATTGTGTGCTATCGTTCGGCCACACATCGTTCAAATCGGAGTATCCGTCACCATCGGAATCTAGGCATCCATAGACGTCATTGGTCGATGTTCCAGCTTCCTCAGGACATGCGTCGCCTTGTGTACCATTGAGTTCGTCACCGTATCCATCGGAATCGGTATCGTTCCACTGCGATGCATCGCCAAGGAACACGTCATTGGTGTCTGACATACCATCCATGTCTTCATCATCGCAACCGAAGACATCACGGAATGATGTTCCTGCTGTTGTAGGACAATCGTCTCCCTCGAATCCGGTTGGATCATCTCCAAAACCATCACCATCTTGGTCTGCATGTTGTGTTGCTTCGGCTGGGAATGCATCGGAACCGTTGATGAGCGTCCATTGTGCATCACCATCGGAATAGCCATCTCCGTCTGAATCAATACATCCAAGACGGTCTTGGGTCGAATTACCTGCGATTAGCATACATCCATCTTCAAGATCATCGTAGCCATCGCCATCAACATCACTCGCACGGGTTGGGTCAGATGGGAACGCATCGTTCTCATCCGAAATTCCGTCACCATCACCGTCCACACATCCGTAGCGGTCGATGGTTGAAGTCCCCGGAACGCCAGGGCAGGCATCAGGTTCTGGTCCAGTGGCATTGTCTCCGTATCCGTCAGCGTCTTGATCGAGCCACTGATGCTTCACGTTCGGTAATTCATCGATGACATCATCCCATCCATCGCCATCCGAGTCAAGACACCCATATCTGTTGCCAAGTGTCGAATTTCCATTTGTTCCAGGACATGCATCAGGCGTCGTACCGCCGGGGTTGTCACCGTATCCATCTCCGTCAATATCCGACCACTGTGTGATGTCGTCAGGGTGTGTGTCTTGGACGTCAGCCCACCCATCTTGGTCGCTATCAGGGCATCCAAGCGTTCCATTCTGCCAAGAATCACCGAACTCAGTTGGACATGCATCGGGGTAGTTTCCGCTCGCATTGTCGCCATAACCGTCCCCATCTTGATCTTGCGATTGTGTCGCATCGTAACGGAAGGCATCGGCTCCTTGCGAAACGTTCCACAATCCATCTGCATCTGAAATTCCATCCCCGTCTGAGTCTGGACAACCGATGCGATCAATCCTTGAGTCTCCAAATTGCGTCGGACACTCATCAGGATTCGTTCCACTTGCATTGTCGCCGTACCCATCACCGTCGGTGTCAGCCGATTGCGTGGAATCACTAGGGAAGGCATCCGCTCCATCGAGGACGGTCCATGAGGCATCTGGGTCGGATATGCCGTCGTTGTCTGAATCGGGACAACCATTCCGGTCGATGTTTGATGTTCCAAACTGAGCGAGACAAGCATCACCGTTTGTGCCGGAGGGATTATCGCCGAAGCCATCACCATCCGTGTCGGATTGTTGCGATGCATCATTGGGCAGGATGTCCGCACCATCGGCAATTGTCCACACAGGTCCATTGGTGCCACTGGGATCCTCATCCGAAGCACCATCCAAATCGCTATCAGGGCACCCGAACCTGTCCAGGGTCGATGTGCCAGTCACGGTAGGACAAGCGTCGGGATTTGTTCCAGTACTCTCGTCTCCATAACCGTCTCCGTCTGTATCACTCCACTGTGTTGAATCGGTTGGAAAGGCATCGTCTGAGTCAGCGTACCCATCGTTATCCAAATCGCTGCAACCGAGGTTACCGAGCTCTGTCGAGGTTCCGAATGTGGTTGGACAATTGTCCGCATCCAAACCACTGGCATTGTCACCGTAGCCATCGCCGTCTTGGTCGGACCACTGACTTGGCTCGTTCGGGAATGCATCTGCACCTTGAGCTGCGGTCCACGTTGCATCACCATCGGAATACCCATCTCCGTCGGTATCAATGCAGCCGAATCGGTCCTGATAGGATGTTCCGGGTGTAGTGTTGCAGGCATCACCTTCAGTAGCAGGAGGAGGGTTGTCTCCGTATCCATCTCCGTCTTGGTCGGACCATTGCGTCGCATCACCAAGGTAGGCATCAGCGCCATCGGTCACGGTCCAGATTGAGCCGTTGATTCCGGTTGGGTCTGGGTCACTTGCACCATCTCCGTCCTCGTCTGGACATCCATTTCGGTCGATGTTCGAGTATGCTTTGACCGAATTACAAGCGTCTGCACCATTGCTGACAAGCCAGGTTGCATCGTTGTTTGAGTATCCATCTCCATCGTCATCCAAACATCCGAATCGGTCAGTTGTCGAATTACCGAGGACAGTTACACACGCATCCGCTTCGAAACCAGCGGCATTGTCACCGTATCCGTCAAAGTCTTGGTCGGCCCATTGTGTGCTTTCTGAGGGGAAGGCGTCTGCACCGTTGTTCACGGTCCAAGTAGCATCTGGATTTGAGTAGCCATCGCCGTCGCTGTCCGGGCACCCTTCACGATCGTTCGTTGAGGTACCGTATGTGTTTGGACAATCATCATCGTCGTCTTCTACACCATCGAGATCAGCATCCTCTGTGAGATTGACCAATGTCGTTTCTTGGTTAACTGCAACGGAGAAGAATTGTGGCCCAACAGGGACATTCGTACCGTTGATGTGGACTTCCCACGTTCCTTGTGCAGGATTAGAGAACTTCAATCCACGTAGCGTGTCAACGTTATTGGAAAGTTCAGTCCACGTTCCAGATGGGTCCTTGATTGCGAGGTCCAAGTCGTTCACGAGATTTGTCCCGGCCGATGGAGTCGATTCTTTGTCGGTCCATGCTACGACTACGTTGAGGTCAGGTGCATTCGGTGGTATGTTGAAACTCCAGCCCCGATTAACACCAGTAGTTACGCTTTCGTTGTCGATCCATGAAGTGTTTAGGGCGCTTCGCATGTCGACACGACCCCATCCTTCGTGGTTGTTCGGTGCTGTTTCTCCAGCTCCATTGGAAGCCGAATTGTATTGGCCAACCATGTCGGTTGCACTTGCCGCAAAAATAGCCTTGACGAGGGATGAGTTTGGATCTTCATGACCCATGTTGTCAATAAGATGCTCCAACAGTAGAGCTGTTGCACCGGCCGTGAGAGGTGTGGACATGCTTGTGCCTCCCATATACACATAGTCCGCACTGTGAGGAGCCCACCCGACTGTCTTGGTGTTGTACCGAGTCAAAGCTGAGAGGATGAACGTTCCTGGAGCAACAATATCCGGTTTCAGGCGGTTGTCATCTGTTGGTCCACGGCTCGAGAACGCAGCCAAGCCTGAGATGTTGTCTGCCAGGCGATCTGAACTGATTGGTGCACTGTATTTGGTAGTCCCCCAGACTGAATTTATCGTGGGCCGATTGTTCTCACTCGCTCCAACGGTCAAGACGCTCTTGGCTGATGCGGGGGCTCCCAATGAATCAAGGTCAACTTCTCCATTTCCGTTGGTGTCGACGCCATTGTTCCCTGCGGAGAAGAGAATCGTCATATTCTGATAATCTCGAGCAGCGATGTCTGCTTGCATAGAATAAGTATTGTAAGCACCATTCTCAGCAGACCCCCACGAGTTGGTATGAACGCGAGAACCATTGTCAGCACCAGCCTTGAACAACTCGATCAGGTTTGATGGCAAGCCGTTCAGTGAATATCTGGCATCACGAGGGGTGGTTGCAGCATTCGCACACCAGACGCCGATGGCCTGAAAGTAGAGTTGAGCCTCTGGCGCCATCCCCTTGATGTTGCCTGAAGAATTGGTTCCATCTCCAAGCACCGATCCTGCGACGTGTGTGCCATGACCATCAATGTCCGATGCACCATCATCTGCTTGTGAGCCGCACGATGACACCTCAGATGCAGTCATGCCCCAAGAAACGATGTCTAGGATGTGGTCGGAAAAATCCGCGTGCATCGTCGAATCGTTAACGCCACTGTCAAGACCAGTATCAGCAACCGTGACAATAATCCCACTCCCATCAACACCGTTCCAAGAGGAATTGATGCCATTCATCGTGGATTGAGACCAGAGGTCAGGTGCTTTGAGAACCGTATCAGCAACGTCATTTGCGGTAAAGGCCCAGGGTTTCTGTTCCACCCATTCAATCTCTCCTTGAGCAACAAGCCAAGATAATGCATTGGTGGTTCGATCAACATCGAAGGTTGCAAATCGGCCGATGTGGTAGGTGATACGAATGTCATCTCGCTCATGGATTCCATCCGGAAGGGATTTGCCGGACAAAACCCCGTGTACCGGTACGAAATCAGACTGGTAGAACAAGGATGCAGCTCCAATGTTTTCACCAAGCATGGCTTTAATCAACTTCGATCGGACTTTGTCAGTAGGGTCGAGTTGCAAAACACCTTCGACGTCGAGTTGAGCAAGTTCGTCAATCGATTTCTTCTCAACTTCACAATGGAATCCTGTCACAGGTAAAAACGAGAAACAATCGATACCCGCTTGTTCCAAATCGAGAAGCCAGTCGCTCGGAACCGGATAGGTATGTGTGAGTACGTAATTGCCGTTCAATTCCTTCTCTTGTGTTCGTTCCGACCAGTCCTCGAGCGGAGTGATTGTGGCTTGTCGATAGAGAAGGTCGATTGTTCCTAGTCCCTCAGCAGGGTCATACCACCCTTGAGCGTATTCTTTGGTTGGTATGATGCCCATTTGAGCAAGCAGATTCAATTCAGCATCGGTGTTGACGTCGATGGCTGGAAGAGGTTGGCTCATCGCAAATGGTGCCGCCAATTGTGCGAGCATCAAACAAACGAGAAAGGTCGATACTCGTGCACGCGGAGTCGGCATGATTCACTCTTGGAACCGGTTACTCATCAATGATTTGCATTAATCAGGTTCAAATCGATAACGAGCATTGAAAACAGGGTCTCGTTAGGCTAAGGCATGCGAGGTATGGGTTCAGGTGGTGGCGATGCGATGGAGCCATCCGACATCAACGAGAAGACGCAAATCGTTGGCCGTCAAATCTGGCGTGTTGTACCCTACGCCAAGCGATATCCAGGGCGTGTTCTTGCGGGTATCTTTGGAAACGCAATGGCACGTTTCTTCGACCTGATGCCGTTTGTTGCCATCGGTTTGGCGGTTGATTATTTCACGGGAGGGCTGGCAGGTCCTGACATCATACAGGATTTCGTGACCTCCTTTGGTGGTGATCCAGCGGTAGGATACGGTATACTCATTTTCCTTGGTTTCTTTTTCTTGGCTATTTTCCAAGGAATTTCGGAATACTCCTGGCAAACGCTGGGTTACAAAATCCAACACGATTTGAGAATGGATGCAACGAAGTCGCTTATTGCCATGGAGGCTTCTTACTACGATATGCGACAAACAGGACAAATCATGGCCGTGTTGTCGAGCGATGTCAACCAATTGGAAGACGTTGTTTCTGATTCCTCAACTTCGATTATTCGTATCGTTGTCACCTTCATGACTGCTTTCCTCATTCTTGTTTTGATGTCATGGAAACTCGCTATTGTTCTGTTTGGGCCGATCATTTTCATTGTACCAATCGTCTATTGGTTTTCAACCAGCGTTCAAAGAAAATACCGCAAGCAGCGTGAATCCACAGGTGATATTACCGCTGTTTTGGAGAATCTGATTTCAGGGATTTCCGTTGTGCAAGCCTACAACGCTGAGGATTGGGAAGCCGAGCGCGTTAACCGCGAATCTGGAGCCTACCGTGACCAAGCCATGGGGGCGAGTCAAGATCGTAACCGATTTATTCCTATGATTTACGTCGTTGCTGGAATTGCATTTGGCCTTCTCGTGACCGCTGGTGGCTGGTTGGCAAAAGAGGGAGAAATCACGACTGGACAGTTGGTCACATTCCTCCTTATCAGTACACGAATGACGATGCCGATGTTCATCTTCGGTATTCTTGTCAATCAGTTGCAACGTGGTGAAGCAGCAGCTCGTCGTGTCTTCGCAGCCATTGATCTGGAACCAACCATCGTCGACAACGATGATGCTGTTGAGCTGCTTGGTCCAATCGAATCGGTTGAATTCAAGGATGTTCATTTCACCTATCCTAACACGACGACTAAGGTGTTGAGTGGCATCTCATTCCGGGTTGCAGGAGGTCAATTCCTTGGCGTCATGGGTCACACTGGTGCAGGAAAGACAACCATTCTCAAGTTGCTCATGCGCTATTATGTTCCTGATTCTGGTGAAGTTCTCATCAATGGGAACAACATCAACACATTCACCCTAGCAAGCGTACGCGAAGCGATTGGTTTTGTAAGTCAGGACCCGTTCTTGTTCTACGGTTCTATTCGTGACAATGTCAAGTACAACATGGACGCAGAAGAAAGCGATTTGCGAAGAGCACTGGAACTCGCAGGAGCACTGGAATTCGTCGAAGAATTGGAAGACGGTATTGAGACAATGGTAGGTGATCGAGGAGCAATGTTGAGTGGTGGGCAACGAGCCCGTGTTTCCCTTGCTCGTGCTTTGCTGAAGAAGCCATCGCTGCTCATTCTCGATGAGGCTTCGAGTGCACTCGATGCGGAGACAGAGCGACGAATTCAGGAGAATCTGCTCAGTACCGGTTCAGGCAGAGCAACCATCGCCGTTGCTCACCGATTGAGTACCATCCGCAATGCTAACGAGATTCTTGCCATGGTCGATGGGGCTGTCGTCGAGCGTGGAAAGCACGACGAATTGGTAGAGCACCAAGGTGTCTATGCGAGCCAGTGGACCATCCAAACCGGTGATATGGCTGGAATGTAATCACGTTCGTTCAAGAATCGGACGAAGAATGGTTGAGACTTGTTCCTGCGTGCTGGCCGGGATGAAGGCTTTGTTTCCCCAGAGAATGAGGACTGAGATGAAGAAAAACAGCGGGATGCCAACGATGAGTGACCAGATTGCAACGGTTAGGTCAAGGATGTAGTATTGCTCAAAGAATTCGGATACGATGATGGTGCCAAAGAGCACCGCTACTCGAATAATGGTAAGAACGGAACGTATGGTCAGCCAGATCTCTTCTTCATCAGAAATCTCACCAAGCGCTCGTTCAGCCATGGGTTGTCTTGCTTTCATTCATTGAAAGGCATTGCGTCGATTATGCGACTCAAAGTGTTCGTTCACGGTCATCGATTTGACGGCCAACGCCTGCCGCGCCACCAGTTCTTCGAATCTCTCTCCACGCCTTGTTGACGCCTTGTCCATAGGCCCAATGCGCAAGGAATACGAACAGTGGTGCAAGAGCAATCGTTCCGATCGATCGGTGAGGACTTGTTCCAATTGCGGCTCCAAGCCATGAGAGCCCGATATAGAATCCCATGAGGCCGAGTGTACCATGAACTGCGAGACGTGGCAAGGTCCACTCCCCATCAATGGAGAACCATGGATACTCGGTCGCCCCACCGGTCGCAACGCCTGCGATCAGTGTGAGAATCGCAGCAACCGTAAGCCACGGGAAGAATCCAATGGCAGTGTGCGACCATGTTGCAATCTCAGGCCACCGCTTGTTGGCAACCATGCGAGTGTAACCGTAGTTCCGCATCTGCTTCATGTACGGCTTGAATGGCCTACGTCGACGATGTGGCATGACGTTGGATGGGTCGATGAACAGTTTGTGCCCTTCTCTCTGAATCTTCGCATCAAGAACGACATCTTCAGCACCAATGCATCCTGGTTCGAAGAAGTTGACCTGACGAAGGTTTTCCATTCGGTGAGCGCAGTTGACACCAGGGTTGTGCGTGATAGGAACCAACTCACCACGAGGTTGCGCACCGTAACGAGTTCCTGCCGTCATGAATTTGGTGCAAAAGGCAACATCCGCGCACTTTGCCCCGAATGGGTCCTCATCAGGGGCAAAATTTGGTCCACCAACGGCTCCAACTTCCGGATCCTTGAACCATCGAATGAGCTTCTCGGCCCAATCAAGAGGAGGGATGGTATCATCATCGGTGAAGAGAACGAGATCATGGTCCATTTGTTTCAATGCAAAATTGCATGCATCTGCACGGTTTGTGGATGGGTCTTCAATCCAGGTCGCTCCATATTTTTCACAGACGTCTTTGGTGTGGTCTCTTGATTTTGAGTCTGAAATGACAATCTCGATGTCAGGGTAGGTCTGCTGTGTAAGCCTGTCCAATACGATGGCAAGTTCATCAGCATTGTTGATGGTTGGAATCAAAATTGCAACCTTGTACGGCGTTCCATCCTCTTTGAGTACGGGCTCCACCATGGTCTTGCGTGTTGGAACTCACATATCAAAAAGATGCTTCAGGCATCATCGTCTTCTCGCTTGAGGTGCTTGATGTCCCGTACGCTTGATCCAACCTCTGGAAGCTCTGCCATCGTCTTTTGCATGCCTTCTGTGACCTTGAGAGCCTCAAGCTTTCTGCCTGAAGGAATGATGCGCGAATCGTATGTTGCGACAGCGTCGTTGTACGCACCAACGACGGTGTTTAGGTTTCTGCCCAGTTTCGCAAGGTCATGGCTGAATTTCGTTGCTCGTTCGTAGAATTCCTTGGCTTGTCCATGAATTTCCCGTGCATTTTCAGCCATGGATTGCTGATGCCAGTAGAGGCCCACTGTTCGCAGCAGAGCGAGAAGTGTCACTGGCGTGACAATGAGGACGTGCTTACTAAATGCATACTCTTGCAAGGATGGTTCATACTCAAATGCCGTAGATAGAATTGGCTCGGCAGGGATGAACATGACTGTAAAATCAGTCCCTTCCAAAAGTCTTGGATAGTCACGAGCAGCCAGATCATTGACGTGTTTCTTAACATCGTTGGCATGTTCTTTCATCTTGAGGGCGCGGGCTTCTCCATCATCCATTTCCAGCCCATCCCAATAGGCAGCTAGTGGAACCTTCGAATCAACAGGCACATGGCCTCCATTCGGTATTTTCGCCAAGAGGTCTACCCGAGCACCGCCCGCTCCTGACTTGAGTGTTACCTCGACGTCAAAATCACAATGCTCGAGCATACCTGCTGCTTCTGCAATGTTCTTGAGTGCCACTTGCCCCCAATTTCCTCTTGCTTTGATCGATCCTCGAAGGGCGGTTGAGAGTTTGACATTGGTGTCACGAAGATTGGTTGTTTGCTCTTGCAACCCTTCAACCATTCGTTTGATGCCCTGATAGGCACCTTCTCTATTCTTTTCCATGTCGGTGGTGGCTTTTTCCAACTTTGCGAGGTGTTCCTTAATCGGAGAAACAAGAAGTTCGACTTCCTTCTTGCGTGCATCATAATCCTTGTTGGCCTCAGACTGGACCTTGCCCAGGCGTTCCTCTGCTAAGCGAAGAAAGTCCTCTGAATTCTGACGTGCTACAGCGGTTGCAACACTTTCCATTTCAGCCACAAGGGTTGCCTTGTTGCCCTGTGCGGCTTGTGCTTCAACTTCAGCACGTACCAATTCCGTTGAAAATTTCATCTTTGCAAGTAGCCACCCAAGGCCAATGCCCAGTCCACTCGCAATGATGATAATGACAATATCCAGCGCTTCAGTCATATCGGTTACTCGTGCCGAGGGTTCTTGAAGACGTCGGCGAATGAAAGGTCATCCAACGCGCGAAATGGGCATGTGTCGAATAGTAAGTTCATAAGCCGTCGAAATGAGAGGATAACTGTAGGGGTGCCTCATATGTTGAACGTCACAGCTCGCCAAGAACTGATTAGCAAGATTCTCGATACACTCATGATTGTTGTCGAGGATGCAAGATTTGATTTTGATGAAGATGGATTGACCGTACGAGTCGTTGATTCATCGCACGTTGCCATGATCAAACTCACGGTCGATGCAGCAGCGTTTGATGGTTGGGAACTTGATGCGAAGAAAATCGGTCTTGAGATGAAGAAGATTCGAGAAGTGACTACGCTTGGTGGGTCAGGAGATTTGATTGAAATTTCCCATCAAGATGGTGGCGATTTCACCATGAGTCTCGGCAAGATTGTTCGCAACCTCCGTCCACTTGACAACGCCACAATGGCATCACCTCCTTCGTTGCCGAAGTTGGACCTGCCGTGCAAGGTTGTGATGAATGGTGCAGAACTCGGACAAGCACTCAAGGCTGCAAAGCAAGTTGGTGATCTCGTGAACTTTAGCATCGACGAATCCTCGTTCAAAGTACATGTGCGCAACAACACAGATTCCGTCAACATATCGTTTGACAAAGACGAAATGGACGAACTTGTCTGCGACGGTGCTGCACGTAGTCAATACAGCTTGACATACCTTGAGCCACTCTCTCGCCGGTTTGGTGCAGGTGACAATGTAACGATCCAGTTCGGGGAAAACTTCCCACTTGCCATGAATTTCACATTCGAAAATGGGGCCGCTGAAGTCGACTACTTCCTCGCTCCACGTGTTGAGAGCGATTACTGATCAATATTCTCTCCAACCATGACCGCAGTCTTTGCAGGTCAACATTCGAGTTTCTGGTTCATCAGATGAGCGTGTTTGTTCTAGATAGAAGTACACTTCCGTACAATCGCACTTGGGGCACATGTACGATTCTGTTGAGAGGACACCCTTGCGCTGATCTGAATCTTTGATGATTTCATATTCACGCTTTTCAGCCTTGGTGGTCGTTTTTGTTTTCGAGAGGTCGATTTCCTTCCCATCCATCTTCATCTTTACATTGGCAGGACCAGTGTAGCCGCATTTGTAGTTCGTACACGTAATGTCTCCAGAAGGACTAGGAAAAGAAAGGGTCCCGCATTCAGGGCAAAACATGGCAGACCATCGACCTGTTCCTTTTAATCATGGTGGTTGTGCTTGCAGTAAGGTTTTATTTTTCATACGGAATAAATTCAATCCCGTTATTGAAGTGACAACATTCAATTCCAATGGTGAATTGGGAGAATCATGTGGCTGTGGTATTCGTGGCAATCTGCAGCCGTTGTCAACGACGAGGGGGATGTTCTCGACCTCGAAATCAACGAAGCCCGATTCTCAGTTCATGGCGCAAAAGAGCGCCTCCAAATGATCTCTGAAGGCCACTTGCCTCCAGAGGCCGTTGTGCTGAAAGAGCGATTCCCTGAAGCAAAACCAGCAGCTCATGGATCCGCTGAGTTGCCTGAGTTTGAGATTCCTCAACCAACTGCAAGTCAATTGCAAGTTGCTGATGAAGCGGCTATTTTACTCGCAAAGGAGGGAGTTGCAGTTTCTGCAGCAGACCCCGATCGTCGTTTAGAGCACCTTCTAAGAGCAAGCGAAGAGCTCCGTACATTGCATCTTACGATGGAAGCACGCCTCATTGAATGGGTTGGCCTCTTCTTACCGTCTGCACGTTTCGAGCGAAATCGCACACAAGTGGCCGGAAAACTCAGCAGTGTTGATTCTCTGTCTGCCTTTGCATCCATGTTGGATGTGGAAGATGCTTACGAGCAACCCTCGGATTCAGAATGGAAGTCACTTCATGATTGGGCGACAATGGTTTCCAACCAGGGGCGACAACTCGATCGATTGGAACATGCGATCCGTGTTGCTGCACAAGCCCATCTTCCATCGACGTCAGCACTCGTTGGCCCACTCCTAGCAGCTCGCTTGTGTGTTGAAGCACACGGTCGTTCACGTCTTGCACGACTCCCATCGGGAACCGTTCAGGTCTTAGGAGCGGAAAAGGCGTTCTTCAGTCATTTGCGCAGTGGAACTTCTCCGCCAAAGCACGGTCACATCTTCATGCATCCATGGATTTCACGCTCACCACGTTGGGTACGTGGGAAGATTGCACGAATGCTGGCTTCAAAAATCAGTATTGCTGCCCGAATCGATGCATTTGAAGGAACGCCTATGAGCCAAAACGACGTTGATGAAGTGGAAGCAAAGGTTGAGGCGATTCGAAAAGAATTTTTGAAGCCTCCAAGGCGTTGAGGTGGTCGTTTGGCCAAGCATCGACGCATACGACCAGTGTCCGAGACTGTGTTGTTGGAAGGACGAAATATTTGGACGGTCAATGCCAATCCCGGCGTAGCAGTTCGAGGCGAATCGTTGCGAAAGTTCCGTGGTGTTGAGCACAGGCGGTGGGATCCAAACCGTTCCAA
>CALDQY010000130.1 GCA_937911445.1 uncultured Rhodobiaceae bacterium
CAATGTTGAGAACCAAGGCCAGCACTTCTTGAGGGTTTAGGCTGGTGGCGTCGATACGGTGCGTGTATGGCTCCTCTTGCTCAGGTAGCAGTTGATACAACTCAAGGAAGCGTTGTGCATCAACATCCGCTCGCCTTTTGCTTGCTTCAAGAATCTCAGCAATCTCTCCACCTTCACGGGATTGAACGCGTTGTGCACGTTCCATTTCATCGACCTCCAACCATACTCGTGGTATGTTCAAATCAAGTTGATAGGCCCACCATCCTGCCAACCGACTCTCAACGATAGATGGTGCTTCCTCATCAGAACGAAGCATTTGCTCTTTCAGGAGAGCATCCAATTCTCTGTCTACGTTGAGATCGTTTTTGCACAGTTGGCCAAAATCGGCAAGCGACATGTTGCGCCGCTTGGCTTCTTGACGGAATAGTTCACCACCATTCAGGCTGGTCCAATTCTTGTTTTCACGAAGGAGGTTGACCAACGTACTTGTTCCGCTCCCCGGATGACCAGAGATGGTGATGCGAACCATTGTTTCACGACCATTCATGGTAGCAAACGTTGCAACGCATGTTTCGGGGTCCCTTGCGATGAACATCATCGCTCATGCACTCTGGACAGTTGTCTGTACTCTCTTGCTTCTTCGGCTCATCCTTTGGAGACGAAGACTTTGCTTGCTTCTTTGGACCGTTCTTTCGAGACCGGTTTCTTCGTTGTGTGGCCTGCTTTGACTTCGCACCATCGTCGCTGACAACAAGATGGAGAAGTGGTTCGCTCAGCTTTTCGTTTGCGAGAACAACAGGGTGGTTTCGATAGCGAATCAGTTTGATGTGTCGATCGACGATTCGTCCTAATGGAGCACTCATGCAGATGTAGGCGCAAATCCATGCAGGGAAGAACAAGAATTTGTCATCAAGAAGGTGCCAACGCGGGGCCCATGGAAGCGAAACATAGTCTACCCGGAAGGATTCAACAGCAGTTGTCAACCAAGCAAAAATCCCGATGATGAAAATCATGGTGAACATCATTGGTCGCATAGCGCTCATCTGGACCTTGAGTTGTTCTGGCATCATTTGTTCTCGCAACGTGTTGGCTTTTTCCATGAGAATTGGGTCTCGATTCATTCTCCCATCGTTCATCATTTTTCGAACTTGGGATTGGCGGTGACCGATGTGGGCTTGCTCGATTGGGTCAGCGAAGAAATTTCTGAGAACCGTGTTCATGGTCATTGAGAAGGTACCAAGGATGAGGACGGTCAGAACGAAGAACTCTGTTTCTGGAAGAATTGGAGCAAGTACAGGATCTGCTATGTTGCCTAGGGCGTTACGAATGTTTGGGTTGATGATGAGGAACGTCATCAAAATCATGACCAGCAACATGGTCATCATCGAACCGTTTGGAGGTGGTGGAGGAGGTGCGGAACGGTTCGCCATGATTGTACTGACCGGCATGAGGGTCATGAAGGTTGGTCTTCCGTTGGATTCAAACAGGAGTATGTTCTGCTTTCGTACATGCGCCGAAAAGAACCTCTCGATGTAGCCAAGACATGGGAGTACCCTGTACCGATGCCAATGCCAGGGCGACCAGTATGTTGTACGGAAGCAGAGGCCATCGATCAACTCGAGCGAATCGGGTTCAGTGAGCGTATGTTCCTGTGGACCGATGATGAGCGTAGAAAAATATCCAATTGGGGCTTCTTAGCAAGTGTACGACAAGGCGTTCCTCCAAAAGGAATTGAAGCTGAATTGAACGCTTGGTTGACGCAATATCCGACGGCATGGTTGGCGGTTGATCTTCGAGATGGAGTCATCCCACCATCAACACAGACCCCTCTCAACACGCTCCTTGAGAATACGAAGCGAAACGTACTCATCATCGTGAGCAGTTCATCGGACCATGAAGAATGGCCGCAATGGAAGCTACCGTTCTGAATCACTCAAAGGTGTAGTTGCAAGCAAGACATGCGCTTGCATCATGTGCATTTGAAGTTCCACAGATTGGGCAGTCCTTCGATTCTGCAGTTTCTTCAGCGGCTTCTTCAGATGCTTCTTCACCTGAATCTTCAGCATCCGAAGATTCCTCTTCGCTTGCTTCGGATTCGTCAGCTTCAGCAGTGAATGCCTTTGCAGCCTCAACGAATTCAGCCTTCTTGAGATAGCCGTTGTCATCGAGATCGAAGTTCATTGAGTGCGCTAGGAATGCGTCACGGTCATCGATTCCGTATTCTTCCATGACTCTGAGCATGATGTCTTCTCGGAATTTGATGGATGGGGCTTCTGCTTCCTCCGCATCTTCAGTTGCTTCATCTTCGCTCGCTTCTTCGGCGGCTTCTTCAACGACTTCTTCAGCAGATTCTTCGACGACTTCCTCAGCAACTTCCTCATCTTCAGTTTCGAGTTCGTCACCGAAATGAGCACCGTGGAATCGGTTGAGAGCTTCTGCATCGATTTCGCCTTCGCCCTTGATCTCAAAAGAGACATCCAATCGCTCACCCTTGCCAACGACAGGGACCTTCCATGTGATTTCAACACCATCTTCGGTCTGGTTTGTCGTCATCTCAACATCGCTTCGCTTTTCGCCACCAGCACCACGGATGTGCCAGTCCTTGATTTCAAAGTTCGATGGGATGACATCACGGATGAAGACATCCTGAAGGGCGGTATCTCCATTGTTCTCAAACAGAATGAGGACTTCGTACCGTCCCTTTCCACCCATTGGGATGGCCTGCTTTCCTGCGGAGAAGTTTCGTCGCAAGTGGCTCACACGAACGGATGGTGCCTCAGGTGCGTCACGAACGCATACAGGTCCGAACTGTTCAGAGCTAAACTGGAATCGTGCAGGTGCATCGACTCGCTCGTTTGCTGGTGATGGATCAGGAGCGTTGAGCTTGTATGATACTTCCATGCTCTTTCCTGGCTTCAAGCCGATCGGGCCCTTGGTACCAACAGTGAGGGTCATTGTGTGCCCATCACCGTCAGGGGAACGGTGCTCCTTCTCGAGGGTAATTCCTGCAGAGAGTTCGCCCTTCCATTGGTCCTCAGCCAATTCTTTGCCGTTGACAGTGATCGTCATCGAGTCCATGTCCGGTGCGTCAAAGAGACCTGGGATGTCATCGGTGATTCGCATGAGGTTGATGGTTGCAGAACCAGTGTTCTTGACGACCATGTTTGCCTCGAGTCCTTGTTGTCGGAACGATCGTAGTGTGTCGTTCGAGTATGTCTTGGAAATCTCTGCATCGACAACGGTGAAGGTGCTTTCCTCGAGTTTGAGGGTACCTTCAGTCTTGCGAGTGGCTCGTGGTAGAACAGTGTAGGATAGGTCGTAGGTGAAATCAGGCTCGGCCGTTGCCATGACGGTTCGCTCCTCGCTCTCCCACTTGCCTTGTGGGTGAACGTCTTCCTTGACGTCGCTGACATCGAAGAGAAGATCATCGCTTCCCTTCATACGGACTTGGAGTTTGACCAAGTCAACAGCAAAGGACGAACGGTTCTCGAAAATCGTCTGACAAATCCAGTTGTCAGGACGCTCATCTTCACGAACACGCATGTAGGTAAATCCACGACAGAACGCATCAAGGTCTCGGAAGGCGAGACTTGAGAGTGTTGAATCCGCTTCATAGGTCGCTTCTGCAGAACCAGCCTTGATGGTGCTCGTCGATGTGACAAGAATTTCTCCTTCGATTGCGAGGATTTGCTTTTCACCCGGTCCAAGAGAACCAACGGGCCATGTCATGGTACCAGACTCGATGGTTGATGCGCCGGTGTGGTTGAACGTGAGACAATCGGGTATAGCTCGGGTGACGTTCACGTTGTTGAGTTGAACGCCAGAGACGTTTTCAACCTCGATTGTGAGTGCAATCGTCCCTGCTTCTTCTGACAATGCGATGCTGAGTGAGCGCTCGTTGTCACGTGCAGGGTTGGTATCGAGAGACTCTCGAAGAACCAACATTTGCGCATCGGATACGGAGTATTTCTTGACGTAGTTCTTGCCAGCTTCCAATTCATCAACTGAGATTTGGTCTCCACCAATGTCGGTTGAATCTGCATTGTCAAGCAGGACATCGATATCGTAAATTCGGTCCTCTGCGGATGGGTTGTTGACTGTCAAAGTACCTTGGATTTTCTGCTTGATGACAGATCCATCGGCGGCGAGGGTAGACGTTTCAACTTCGTGAAGCGTACCTTCAAGTTTGTCTCCAGGAACCTCATCGACTTCGACGCTTGAGCGGATTGTCGCTCCAGCAATTTCTCCGACTTGAACAGCATTCTCGTTGGATGCCATCAATGGGTCATGTGCTGGTTCTACTGGTGCAAGGAGAGGATCGGCTGGTGCAACTTCCTCATTTGGTGCCTCTTCAGCAGGTGCAAGAGGTGTCAACAAGTCCATGCCAAGGGCAGGGGACGAAGTTTCCTCAGCTGCAGGTGGTTCGGGTGCTGCGAGTGGTGTAAGAAGATCGAGACCAGGTGGTGCGGCAGGTGCTTCTTCAGGGGGAGCAGGAGCAACAGGTGTGAGAAGGTCGAGACCGGGAGGCGCTTCGGGCATTGGCGGCATTTCAGGCATCTCTGGTGGAGCCGGTGGTGCTTCGGGCATTGGCGGCATTTCAGGAGGAGCCGGTGGTGCTTCGGGCATTGGCGGCATTTCAGGCATCTCTGG
>CALDQY010000131.1 GCA_937911445.1 uncultured Rhodobiaceae bacterium
GTGGACGGCCCCCGGTGGGTCACGAGCGAAGGAAGAGAAGCGTCCGAGTTCCTCGCACCTAAGACCAACCGTCAAAAAGGGACAACCCTGCGGAGGGTTGGGTGAGACCATGATCGACCTAGCCAATCCCAGTGAAGAGCACCAAATGCTCCGAGAAATGATTCGTGACTTTGTTCAAGAATTCGTCGAACCACAAGCCCATGAATACGACAAGAAGGAGCAATTCAATATTGAGTTGTTCCGAGAACTTGGCGACCTTGGACTTCTTGGGATCACTGTTCCGGAAGAATACGGAGGAGCTGGCCTTGATGCTGTTGCTGCTACCATCGCACACGAGGAACTCTCGTATTCAGATGTTGGGTTCGCACTTGCTTACTTAGCCCACTCGATGCTCTTTGTCAACAATCTAGCGTACAATGGATCCGAGGAACAAAAGACCCGAATCCTACCAAAGGTTTGCTCTGGTGAGTGGATTGGAGCCATGGCCATGTCGGAACCTGATGCAGGTACAGACGTCCTTGGATTGTCCACAACTGCAGAAAAGAACTCAGATGGCGATTGGGTCCTCAACGGTCGAAAGATGTGGATCACCAATGGATGCATCGATGATCAAGGCACACCTGCAGACATCGTTTGGGTCTATGCTCGAACAGGTTACGATGAGAAAGGACGTGTCAAACTCTCGACCTTCCTCGTCGAGAAAGGCATGCCAGGATTCAGCGTTGGTCAGAAGATCTTCGACAAGACTGGAATGCGAGCCTCCAACACTGCTGAACTTGTCTTTGACGACTGCGTCGTTCCTGCTGGAAACCTCGTTGGAGAGGAGGGCGGTTCTCTGCTTCACATGATGGGCAACCTCGAAATCGAGCGCCTTACGCTCGCTGGGATGTCCGTTGGTATTGCCCGACGTTGTCTTCATGAGATGAACAAATATGCTTCAGAGCGAGAGGCATTCGGTGTTCAAATTCGATCGTTTGGACAGATGCAACGTCACATTGGAGAATCTTGGGCCAAGTATCGAGCCATGCGTGCATACGTTTACGACACAGCAAACAACATCCAACTCGGCAAATCAGGCCAA
>CALDQY010000132.1 GCA_937911445.1 uncultured Rhodobiaceae bacterium
GCAATCATCGATTTGTATGCTAACCACACCAATCATGGCCCGCCCCAACCTGATAATCCTCCGAGCCCAAAGTCACCATAGCCTCCGCCCATCAAAGAGCCGAATGCGAGCATAAACACCATCCAAAAAATCGAGAGGATCATCATAATTTTGAGAATCGTGTATCCAAACTTTCCTTCACTTCCAACCAGCATAATCATACATCCGAGTGTTAGAAAAAGACAAGAAGCGGCAAAGATACCCAAACTCCCAACTTGGGATGCGGCCAGCAAGAGCCCAAGAGCAGCAATGAGAAAAAACACAGTCGACGTTATCGCGACTGGCTCATCATCCTCGGGTAAATCAATTCGTTTGGTCTCATTTTCATCGCCCTGAATCGATACCCAACCCGAACCATCCTCACGCAGTTCCAATCCGTTCTTGCGCATGATGGCAAGTATCCTACTACGTTCTCCCGTAGAATCTTGCAACAAATCTGATTGTGAGTCATCGTTCAAACCTATCACCTCGTCTAGAAATCAAATCTTCATTACATGGAGCAATTCAAGCCATTCTCACCAGCCATAAATGTGTTCAAAATCATTAATTTGTATGTCAAGAGAATCAATCATGGCCCGCCCCAACCAGACAAACCCCCCACGCCCATTCCTCCCCATCCTCCACTCATCATGGAATCAAGAATGATTGTGGCCACGATACCAAAGAATATGAGAATGCCCACAATTCTCAGGATAGTTACTCCAACCCTACCTTCGCTGTTTGCCAACATGGCAAGGCATCCTATTGAGAGGAACAAACAACATGCTGCAAATGGTTCCTCACTGGTCGCGTCAAACCCAGCTAACAAGAAAAAGAAAGCAGTAATAATCGATAGTGGCGCAAGCACATCCAAGGGTCCGATTTGATCCTCCGCATTTGGTAGATTGATTCGCTTCGTGTTGTTTTCTTCCTCAAGTGGGACCCAACTTGACCCATCTTCGCTTAATTTCAATCCACTTTTACGCATGTTGGAGAGTGCCTTTTCACGCACTGCCAAAGCAGTTCGGTCCGCTTCATTGGTTGACTCACTGCTCATTGCATCGACTCCATTGTTTGGTTTCAACACTTCCGGACGTTACCAGAAACTGTAGTTCATCACCATCCTTCGACCTGAAACAAACCGATGATTAACCCAATGAACATAATCCATATTGTTAGTGGTATTGTGTAAGTTGCCCCGAGCGCCCGAATGTGCTTGCTTTTCAGATGATACCTTATTGGCATGATGAAAGCAAACACAAAGAAAAGAAAAACGGTACCTTCCTCCAAGGCTTCAACCACCAACCCGAACAATCCGGTGATCATCGAGAAATATACCATGAATCCGTAACCAATGGAATAGCCGAGGTGAATTCCAAAACCTTTCAAAAATTCAAGGCGATACACACCGATTCCAACGAGGAGGCCAACAATTGGTATGATGATGCCCAGAAACAGCGCATCATCATCGCCTCCACCCATCACTCCGATAACGGTTATCAAGTGGTAAATCAGAGGAAAATAGAGCCCGGCAAACACGAGAGAGTTGGCTTCGCGTTGTGGCGCATTTGTAATTCCATACGAGTTCTGCACCCATTCTGGTTGATTGAGATGGGGAACGAATGTCTCCTTCTGAAAACCAATGTTTTCAGGAATACGGATGAGTTTTGGATCAAGAAGTAAACCTGCGAATCCGGCTAACCAGAAGCCA
>CALDQY010000133.1 GCA_937911445.1 uncultured Rhodobiaceae bacterium
AACGAGGAACAAGTGAAGACGGCGTTTTCGATCATCCTTGAAGATCCCAACGTCAAAGGAATTCTCGTGAACATCTTCGGTGGAATCATGCGTTGCGACATCATTGCCCGTGGTGTAATTGCTGCAACTGAAGCGCTCGACCTCAATGTGCCACTCGTCGTCCGCTTGGCTGGAACCAATGTCGATGAAGGCAAGGCGATTCTTGCTGCTTCGACCCTCAACATCCATCCTGCTGATGACTTGGCAGAGGGTGCGCAGAAAATTGTACAATTAATCGGAGGTGAGGCCTGATGGGAATCTGGATCGAAGAAAACGCAAAGCTATTGGTGCAAGGAATAACAGGAAAACAAGGCATGTTCCATGCCGATAAGATGGTCGAATACGGGACCAACATCGTCGGTGGCTGTACGCCTGGAAAGGGTGGTCAAACCGTTGAACTCCAAGGAAAGGATTTCCCAGTTTGGAACTCGATGTTTGAAGCAATTGAGGCAACAGATGCTGATGCAACCGTCATTTACGTGCCACCGCCATTCGCTGGTGAAGCAATCATGGAGGCTGCTGATGCTTTCGACCAAATCAAAGGCGAAGGTGTTGTTGTTTGCATTACGGAAGGCATTCCAACCCTTGACATGGTCAAGGCTGTTGCGTTCGTCGAGAATCGCCCAGGTGTGCGGTTGATTGGACCAAATTGTCCAGGCATCATCACCCCAGGCGAGAACGGTGGAGCAAAGATTGGTATTATGCCCGGACACATTCACGCCAAGGGACGTATTGGTATCGTTTCAAAATCGGGCACACTGACGTACGAAGCCGTTGCTCAAACCATGAGCATTGGGGAAGGACAATCCACCTGTGTCGGAATTGGTGGCGACCCTGTCAACGGGACTGGATTCATCGATTGTCTTGCAGCCTTCGAAGCAGATTCGCAAACCGAAGCCATCGTTATGATCGGAGAAATCGGTGGAAATGCAGAGCAAGAAGCCGCGGCATGGGCAAAAGAAAACGTGAGCAAACCAATTGTTGGATTCGTCGCAGGTGCAACAGCTCCTCCAGGCAAGCGAATGGGCCACGCTGGTGCCATCATTTCTGGTGGTAAAGGGACTGCAGAAGAGAAATTTGCAGCCTTCGAAGCAGCAGGAATCGCTTGTGCAAAAGATCCATCCGAACTTGGTGCAGTTCTTCTCGAAGCCTTGAAGAAAGCCGGATTAAGAAACGAGTGATATGAGCGAAGAGAGAAGCAAGGAACTTCTCGCTCACTATGCTCAGAATCCAATTGATTTCACATGGATTCCATCTCCAAATCAGCATTCGTACCGTTGGAGAACCATCGAAGGCCGATGGGTCACTGCTCGTCGACGCATTCGAAACCACCAGACATTAGCCAAAGCAATCGGAAAAGATGCAGTCAGCGATCTCTACATCTCAACCTCAAGATGGCTCAACCCCATCGACTTACCACGTCTTCGTGACAAAGAACAACCTCATCCGATTCTCCTTGACCATCTCATTGTCTT
>CALDQY010000134.1 GCA_937911445.1 uncultured Rhodobiaceae bacterium
ACACGGACGTTCTTGAACTGGATTTGGGTACGATTCTCCCTGCTCTCGCTGGACCAAAGCGCCCTCAAGACCGTGTTGATTTGAAGGATATGAAGTCCCACTTCCTTCACTCACTTACAAATGAACTTGGTTTTGAAGGGCATGGTTTGGATGCATCCGAATTGAACAATGGAGCCATCGTTGAGCGCGATGGAGAAATCTACGATCTCAACCACGGTGATGTCGTCATTGCTGCGATTACATCGTGCACAAACACGTCGAATCCTGATGTCATGCTTGCAGCTGGACTCGTTGCTCGAAAGGCCCGTTCCTATGGACTCAGTGTGAAACCATGGGTTCGTACTTCTCTTGCACCAGGCAGCCGTGTCGTCACCGAGTACTACGAAGCTACTGGTCTCCAAGAGGACCTCAACGCACTCGGATTCAACGTCGTTGGATACGGATGCACAACCTGTATCGGGAACTCAGGGCCTCTTCCCGAGGAAATCGATGCAGCCATCGATGAAGGCAACTTGATTGTCGGAAGCGTTCTCTCAGGAAACAGAAACTTCGAGGGACGTGTTCATGGTAAGGTCAAGGCCTCGTATCTCGCATCACCACCACTAGTTGTTGCCTACGCTTTGGCAGGAACGCTCGAAATCGATCTCACAACGGAACCAATCGGCACAGCCACGGATGGTACGCCAGTCATGCTCTCCGATCTTTGGCCATCAACGGATGAAATCGTTGAAGCACGCTCAGCCATTACGCCAGAGATGTTCAAGCAACGTTACGCTGATGCCATGAATGAGCCACGATGGGATTCCATTCCATCTGAACCAAGTCCGTTGTATCCATGGGATGAAGCATCGACCTACATCCGATTACCAACGTTTTTCCAAAACCTCTCTGCTGAGGCAGCCCCCATCGAACCTATCAACGATGCAAAGGTGTTGCTCAAGCTTGGTGACTCCATCACAACGGACCATATTTCACCTGCCGGCTCATTCCCAGCGGATGGACCTGCTGGAACATGGTTGGTCGAACGAGGTGTCGAAAAGGGCGACTTCAATTCGTTTGGTAGTCGACGTGGCAATCACGAGATCATGATGCGTGGAACCTTTGCGAACGTTCGAATTCGTAATCAACTCGCACCTGGGACGGAGGGAGGCTATGCTCTCGACCACACGACAGGGGAAGTATCCTCTGTGTTCGATGCAGCCATGAACAACGATGGACCGATGGTCGTTCTCGCTGGTTCTCAGTACGGAACGGGTTCATCTCGTGACTGGGCTGCGAAAGGCACCTATCTTCTCGGCGTCAAGGCGGTTATTGCTACGTCCTTTGAACGAATCCACCGTTCAAACTTGGTTGGAATGGGTGTCCTTCCGTTGACCTTCAAGGAAGGTGAATCGCATGAATCTCTTGGCCTCGATGGAACAGAGTCGTTCACCATTCCCGTTTCTAACGATGTCCAGCCTTTGCAAGACCTTGTGGTTACAGCATCGCATTCCGATGGAACGAGCAAGGAATTCACGGTTTCTGTCCGCCTCGATACGCCTGTCGAAGTCGAATATTACCGCAATGGTGGAATTCTCCACACGGTACTACGACAACTTGCTGCGACCTCAGAATCGACATCTTGAAATGGAAGCAAACGGGGTTGCAATCATGGCATCGGGTGACGTTCGGTTTACGTTTCGCTCAGATGAAACCGATGTGAATGTCCTCATCGAAGGCAAGAGAGCGTGGGTCGAAAGCATCGTTGAGGAACTTGGCCTATCTGAGGTCGGGGCGATGCTACCAATCGGCGTACAATCACCGCTTCAAGATGCGCCATCTCAAACGGATGAAGATTCCGAAGACGATGATGCGCTTCTCCCACCGAGCGACATGGGCCCTGAACCAGATCCAAGCCGCATTCCCGTTGTACGGCGTCCAATTGGAGCGCTCAATGTCGATATCGAAATCGAGAAGATTGGCCTTGAACCTCCAAGTGCCAATGATGTGTTTGAGCTCATGGATGCTTTTGCTGAACTTGACGAACCTCGTCCAATTCAAGGCGAGATGAGTGTTGATCCCATGGCTGAGGCATGGTTGAAGGAACTGATGCGACTCATCGTTCGAGAAGGTGGCCGAACTGCCTTAGCGACCGAAACAATCGAAGAAGTTGCAAGTGCAAAATTGGGCGGTCGAACTGGGGTCGAACTCAGCGTTTGGTTGGAATCTCTGTTTGCAGCCGGAAAACTTGTCAAAATTCATGGTGGCGATGCCACTGGTTGGGGCCCCTCTCCAAGATGGCTTGGATGAGTTACAATCAGGCCGCAAGAACGCACATTTGCCTTACGTAGGGCGAAGCGTAGCATCAAAGGGGTTATAGTGGAAGTATGGTTGGCTAAGTTGAGTGATATTGATGCAAACAGAGACAAACAAAATCGGGGCAAAACTTCGAAGCGTATTCCTTGTACTCATAATGGTTCTATCGACAACGGCTGCCTTTGCAACCAACGCAAGCGCATCTGCTGCACGAAATTACACCACCAACCGTGACCCAATCGACATCGGTATTGCCGATTTCAACTGTGATGGTCACAACGATATGGCCGTTGCTACCGATGGTACGCACACCATCACCATCCTTCTGAACGATGGTACTGGAGACTTCACAGAGCGTTACGATGTTTGGGTCTCCAAGAATACCTCTCGAAACGCTGAGTGGGATGAGTTCTCGAACGTCCAGTTCCTTGAAGTCGGAGAGTTCAACGGCGACAGCGCACCGGATATCGCCATCTTCCAGCGCAACAACCCATTCAAGACAGACGACAACGGCGCACCAGCTGGTGAACCAGGAAACTTGACCATTCTGGAGAACGATGGCTGCAACAGCGACTCGTTTACCATCGGTCAGCGATACACGCACTTCTGGGCATGGGATCTCGCCGTTGGCGACATCAACCAAGACGGTAACGATGACGTGATTATTCTCGACCTCTTGAACGACATCTCCAACCAGCGTGTCGTCACGTACATGGGCCCGATCGGTGCTAGCACCGCGCCAATGGTCACAGCCCTGGGTACCGCAAATACCAATTCATATCGAAGTCTCGAAATCGGTGATTGGGGCGAGTCCCAACAAGGCCTCACCGGACAGTGTTACGATGAGGACATCTGGCTGTTGCGCAGTGAAGGTGTTGACTATGCAACCGGTCAAACAACCAACCCTGGTAACGATGACAACGTAACCATCATCGAATTCAACTGTCAAACCAACCTGTTCCCAGCAACGTACACCTTTTCTACATCTGCTCAAGCAGGATCCCATGTCGTTAACATGGCCAACACCTTTGGTGCCTTGGACATCGGTGATATGGACAACGACGGAACCATCGATACCATCGCTATGACACAAGGTAACCTCGAGAACATCACTTTCTCGACCTCCTCCGCTGTCGGGACATGGTCAAGCCCTGCACTGGCATACTTCGGCCCATACATCTCTTACGATGTTACTGTGGCCGATATCAACGGTGATGGCGAACCAGATTTCGTCAACCCTACGGTTGCGTACCAACAAAACACCTCGGACTCTGCTGGTGGTTCAACCTCTTCTTTCTGGCTCAACTTCCCAACAACCGTTCAAGTAACGCTCTCTGATGGATCGGGTGGACACGTAACTCCGCTCTCTTACGAGGCTGGACGCCGTCCAAACATTGCTGTTGTTGGACAACTCGCTGGCGCATCAACTTCTGCGCCAGATATCGTTGTCGGACACACGTCCTACAACTTCGGAAACTGGGTTGATAACCTCGGCTGGGACGCTCAATACGACTACCTTACTGTTGTTGAGATGGACAGCAAAGACATCGCTGTAACCGGCATAGAAATCAACCCAGTCGACCGGTTCTTTGGCATCGTCGGTGAAGGAAACCGAGACATCAACGTCACGATTACCAACACTGGAATGGACACGCTTACACAGAACGCAAACCTCGATGTCGTTCTCCAAGTCGTTGACGAAGCAAACTCTTCCAACTCGACGGTGTTCAGCCACGACTTCGACACGCCTGCCGATGCGACAGGATGTGGCGGCGGTTGTACCTGGGCGTTCACCGAATACGTCGACCAATCCTCAAACTGGATTCTTGAAACCAATCACTCTGTTGGTGGTAGCGACGGAAACAATGCACCAAACGTATCAGCAAACTATCAAAATCCAACCGACTTCATGTGGGCTGGTGAATACAAGACCAACAGCAGTGGAGACGAATGGTCAGGATATGGCCGTCATTGGGATGACGCACTCACACTCGAGGACGTTGACTTGACGGGCTCTGACCGTGCTTTCCTCAGCGTCGAGTTGTTCCGACACCTTGGTTACGGTGCTCTCGGGTCTGTTGACGCAACCACTGGACAGTGGCTCATCGGTGACCTTTGGGACGACGTTGCCATGATCGAAGTGGGCTCAGTTGAGACTGGATGGTCAACCATCGCCTGTCCAACATCTGCTCAAGTTGCAGGAGAGTGTCTCTCCGGATCTTCCATTTGGGGTGGCTACGACAACGACCGTGCCTTCAAGATTAACGGCTATGGCGGTGTTGCAGAAGGACGCTACTACTACGGTGTCTTCAGCTCCGGAACCTACTACGGATGGAGCAACTTTACGCAAGAAGGTGTTGGTGAGTTCGACCTTTCTCCATGGGCTGGCGAAACCGTCGACATCCGATTCCGTCTACGCTCAGGATTCGAAGGATCGATTGCCGATGACAACGAATCTCGCTGGTCAGGCCGAGATGGATATGCGATTGATAACATCACCATCTACAAGCAAAACACGGCTTACTTCCCGAACCCACAGACACTTCAGCAACCACTCACATTGACCAACCTTGGACCAGGTGAGGAAGAAACGGCCTCAATTTCAGCCAACCTCCTCAACGATACGATTTACCGGATCTCAGCAACACTCAGCAATCATGCATGGGACGAGCAGAGTGTGAATGACGAGATCATTGGCTACATCCAACCGTTCAACCTGTACGACCCAGCTGTCGAAGGCATTGATTACTTCAACCCCGGAGGCTTGTACGCTGAAGGAATGTTCGACATTGATGTCATTACCAACAACTGGGGCAACACCATGGTTGATTTCGATATCAAGGCAACAGTCTTCTCTGCAACGCCTTCCGACGTTCTCTGCAGCGCACCTGCAGTCATCTGTAAGGAATCCTTCGAGGGTGGTGCAAACGGATACGTCTACAGTGACGATGGTAACCCACAAGGTGCTATCTACAACGAAGCTACTTGTAACGATCTCATTTTCAACAACAACGCCTACTGGTTCGGTCACCCATGTGACACAGCAACGCAAGGATACGGCGATCTTTGGGAAAACGAGACGCTCACCATTCCTGGTGTTGATTTGACCAGCATGTCCGGTGATTTCGTTTCACTGAACTTCGAATACTACGCAGATACCTTCTACGGTATCGATGTCGATGGAACGTCCATTGTTGACGTCAACGACTATGCTTCCATCAACGTCGATTTCACCAAGGGTAGCGACACTTACTCAGGTGTTCTCCTCGGGCAATGGAACGACTACGACGAAGACGGAACCTGCCGCAACGACGACAACGGTGACGGATTCACGAACTCAAGCGAATCCATCAACCAAGCAGAGATTTCCTTCATCGGTGACTCTGCTAGCACAGACGGATCTGCGGGCAACTACAACGTCTTCTTCAACACAGACGACCTTGTCCTAAGCCGAAGCATCGACTTGACGCACCTATACGTTCTCAACAACACTGCTGCAGACAGCCTGCAGTGGTTCCGTGAGTGCATCTCACTCGCAGGCTCGACCGTTGATATCAACTTCGAGTTCCAAAGCGACGGTGACGGCCGCAACGGCATCAATGACGGATTCAAGGGTGTAGCATTCAACAACATCACATTGCAGGAATTCACCTTCTACGAGGATGCTTCCTACACCGTTTCTCGAACCAACGTTGATGCAGAAGACGTAGCAACGACCACTGTTGCCAACCACGAGTTCTTCTCCGGCGTCTACATGATTCGAGCTGAGACCATCTTCGACAACACCACAGCTGGTGTACCATGGTTCGGCGACAATGAAGTGAGCAATTCCAACAACATCGAGCAAGTGATCTTCAACGTTGAATCGGTTGACATTACACTCGGTAAGCCAAGCACACTTGCGTGCTTGGATGATGGCGTCTACGCTTGTGTCCTCCCAATCGATGGAAGTTTGACACACAACTGGGACATCAAGGCAACCAACGGTGTGTTGGCTGGCGATTACATGTTCTACATGACCGTCTTTGACGAGACCGATGGAGCACAAGTCTACCAGGCATCTTCTGCCCCAACGGCCACAACACTCGCATCCAACGAGCGCATTGACTTGACGTTCCCTGCATACAACGGATGGATGGATGGCCACACCTACAACATCAGTTTCCATGCTGAACTGGCAAATG
>CALDQY010000135.1 GCA_937911445.1 uncultured Rhodobiaceae bacterium
AGCCTTGAGCAGTTTCTTTGGCATCTCCGTCTTGGTTTCTTTTGGCAAATGATCCGCAACATTTGGACGCACCTCCATGGCCCACTTACCACCGATTTCAACGATTCTCAAAGCACCACCTCGACGGCGTTTTATGGTTCCTTGGAGCGTCGTTAGAGCCTCAGAAATTTCTTCTTCCTCATAACCAAGTGATTCCGATAGTTCTCTGATCGAAAGCGACTTACCAGAACCAAACAACGTGGCTTCAAGGAGTGTTTCTAATTCTGGTTCAGACATTTCATCACCTACTCGACCAACCATTCATGTTCATTGAATTCAGGGGTTGTTTCTTGCTTCTCTTTTTCAAGCTTCAACCTCGCCTTTTCTTCAGCAAGACGTGCTTTTTCAGCCCGCTCTTGAAGACGTTCTGCATGCAATTCAGAACCTGTCTTGGAATCATCTCGTGCCATTTGTGCCTCTTCATCCGCTTTGAGCGTTGCACCGAGGACTTCTTCAAACGTCCTCAAATGTGGCCAGAGATCCTCGATCATGATGACATCATCGAGATTGTTTCCTTGTGTAATCGAAGCCATGCCCTTGTGGGTGAGGAACAACCCTGCAATGAAGGAGCTAACGCGAGCATCGTCATCGTACCCTTCTGGGATGGTTCCAAAAGCGGATTCAAGGATTGGCACGAGTGTTTTGATGACAGATTTCAGCGGCACATTGTTGCTTTCCATAGTTTGGGTTGTTTGACGCAATGCGTTCCAACAGCGCTCAATGTCACCATCTAGGTCTTCGTTGTGCATTCTGCCACCAACGTTTGAAACCATCTCTTCAACTTCAAGTGCGTGGGCAATGCGATTCTTCTCACGCAGCTTCAGTGCATCAGCATCATCAGCGGCATCTTTCAATGCAGAAAGCAGTTCACCCAGCGTCACAGGACGGCCTTCTTCGCGTCGAACACGCTCATCAAAGAGGTTCTCAAGGACGTCGTCGGCACCGCCTTGCAACACTGTATTCGTAAAATGGAACTCGTGATCATCATACTCTGCTTCCCATCCAAAATCAAAACTCGCATCCCAATCGTCCTCGCCATCTTGATACTGGATTCGATCGAAGAGATGCGCAGCCTGGTAGTTCAGAACCTCCCAAGCCATGCGAATGAGTCGACCGCAAGCAGGCAGGTCCAACTCACTTGCCTGTGACTTGACGCGCTTCATGAATTGTCGTAGAAATGACGTCAAATCGATGTTCCAAGCATCAAGACCTTCACTGCTCACAAGAGAAAGCACGAGAGCAACACTCCGGTCAAATGGGTCCTCAAGCGTCTGATGCTCGGCTTCCTCCGCTTGAGCAATCATGAGGATGCGGTCGGCATATGCATTGATTCCTTCAAGATCATCATCCCCACTCTGCAGGAGTTGATCGATGACATCTTGCCGCAAAAACCACTGGTCGAGCCCTTGCTGAATCATTTCAAACACCTCACTCGTCCAACTCAATGCCCTGTTCAGCAGTTTCTTCAGTCGCCTCATCCAACTCAGAAATGGCATTGGCAAGAGCTGTTCGCTCCTCAATGTCTTCATTGGTTTCAGCCGTTCTCTCAGCCAATGAAGTCATGCTTTCATCGTCTTGCATGTGCTTCAACAACCCACCAAGGCTCTGTGGTGCTGGAAGTGCATCGGGAACCAGAGGCATTTCTGCAAGTGTTTCTCGCTCTTCCTTGGCACGCTGTTCGTTCTTCGCTGCAGCGGATTCTGCTTCTTTGAGTGCTTGTTCACCAAGAGCGATGGCTTGTTCCTGGTCGAAATCAATGATTCGACGGCTGCAACCATCTCCACCGTGTGTGATGCCGATGTGATGGTCAGCTAATTGGAGGGAGACCTTTCGCAATGTCACCATGATGAATTGCGCCGCTTTGCTTCGTTCTCGACACATCTTTGCGATGCACTCAGCATTGACGCTGTCGAGGTTTTGGTCAACTTCATCGAAGTAATAGAAGGGACTTGGATCGTAATCTTGGATTGCAAAGATGAGCGCAAGTGCGGCAACCGATTGCTCTCCACCAGACAACTGATGTCGAGTAACGTTCGAAGACTTTCCTTTTGGCTGGGCCCATAGTTCCAAACCACCCTTGAAAGGCTCTTCCTTGTTCTCGAGATAGAGTTCTCCACGACCACCATTGCTAAGTGACTTGTAGACCTTTTTGAAGTTCTCATTAACCTTTTCCAGTACATTGAGGAGACGTACCTTTCGTTGCTCTTCAAGTCGTTCTGCTACATCGATGAGATGCTTCTTTCGCTCCTGGAGTTTCTTGAAATCCCCGGCCATTTCTGCAAGCCGTTGCTCAACAGCATCGTATTGTTCAATGGCACGCATGTTGACCGCACCGAATTCTTCCAGTCGGCGTTCAAGGCGACGAATGCGGCGATCGATATCAGCAACAGAGTCGAGAACTGTGCCGTCCTCAGCAGGTTGTATACCAATGGATCCCATTTCCATCTCAACATCGTACAATTCTTTTCTCTTCGCTTGGATGGTTCGCTCGAGTTCGGTTGAGAGGGTTCGATGACTGCGGGCCTGATTGGCTTTCTGAGTCAAGGTTGAATTGAGACTGGCTCGTTCTTCGACGAGCTCGATGCGTTCATCCTCCAAACCTTTGTTTTCCTCAAGGAATTGAGCACGTTCCGCTTCCTTTTCAGCAAGAACAGACTCGTTTCCTTGAACATCTCGCTTGAGGGTAGCGACGTTTTCTGTACGGTCTGCAACAGCACGATCGATTTGACTCAAACGTTCTTTTTCGCTTGATACCGTTGAAGTAAGCAATGTCTTACGTTCTGAAATGGAATGCAATGAAATCTCTGCATTGGACCGCATCCCTTCCGCCTGGGTCCGCTTGACAGTGCATTCGTGAAGACGATCTTTGAGATGCTGTGGACTTGCATCCTCAAGTGCAGTTTGGGCGCTTGCCCGCAAAACCTCACCATCGGCTACCTTCGATTCTGCCTCATCGAGCGCTTCCAATTGTGCGCTTGCCAATCCTTCCAAACGTTGCAAGTCGTCTTTCAAGGCTTGGACCTCTCCGATGTTCTTGGAGTGAGCCTTCTTGAAGGTCGTGACTTCAGCGCGTAATGTTTCTCTACGAATCGCGCCGTCTTCGTTGGCCAACTCGTTGATCTGTTGACGGAGAGAGTGTTGTTCCTTGCGAACGTCAGCAAGCGCCGCTGAAACCGTATCCGACATCAAACGAAGACGGTCGATTTCTGCACTCAAGCGTTCAACCTCTTTCGCACCTGCAATTCCGCCTCCAAAACTAACAGACATGCGTTGGCGTGAACCTCCTACCATTGCACCTCCTGCCTCGGTTACATCCCCACGCATCGTGACGAGACGAACACCACCCATGTTCTGACGGGCAATGTCCATGTTCTGAACGATCAATGTATTTCGTAGTGCAAATTTGATGGCCGTATCGATTCGCGGATCGTATTCGAGCAATTCGTAAGCGAAACCGATGACTCCTGGCTTTCTGGCAACCATCATCGCTTTGCCACCAGCACGACTGGTCGAGAGTTTGTTCAATGGAAGGAAGGTTGCTCGTCCAGCCTTTCGCTGTGCAAGCCAGCGAATTGCTTCAGCGGCTACCTCATCGGAATCGACAACAACCGAGGTCATCGCCCCTCCAAATGCGGTTGCGAGTGCAGTTTCATGTTCCGAATCGATTGGCGCACACAACTCAGCGATGGTACCGATGATGCCTTTGATCTCACCACGATCTCGAGCGCCAAGAATGGCTGCTGCGCCTCCAGCCATGCCTTTGGAATTGGATTTGTTCTCCAATTCTGCTCGTGCGGAACGGAGTTGTCGTTCGGTTTCCGTCATTTTCTTCTCAACAGCTGCCGACTCTTCGAGAAGACGAGATTCTGCTCGTTCAGCATCGAGAATCTCCTGAGTCAATGAAGAACGGTCGACCTTCTTTCCTGCGGATGCTTCATTGAATTCAGCTTCTTTCTCCTCAAGTTCGAGTCGAGATTCCTCAGCAGTCTCTTGAGCCTTGGCAAGATTTGCTTCGACGAGTTCTGCTTGTGCAGCGGTTCTGTCGACATCGGATTGTGCAGCAGCAACGGCCTGCTTTGCTTTCTCGAGTTGCTGGATGGCGTCGCTCAACGCTCGATTGAGTTCAGCGTGATTCTTTCCTGAACCCTCGAGGAGTGCCCTGACCTTGTCTTCCTCAATCTGAGCTTCTTCGAGGAGTCGTTCCGCCTCTGCCATCTGGTCTTGACTGGATTGTACCTCTTCGAGGAGTGCTGCCAAGGCGGATTCTGCTTCTTGATATCGTTCAAGCACCTGTTCACGTTCTTGAGCATCCTCGATGTTGGCTTGTACCGAATCTTCAATCCGGTCTTTGTCACGATCGATTTGAACACGTAGATCATGGATGGCTTGCGACAACCCATCGCCTTCATCACCGAGCAATGCATCGATTTGTTTCTGAATTTCTCCAATTCGGTCATCGAGTTCGACCAGTTTCTTGCTACCGGTTTTGACCTGTTCTTCAAGCGCTGTTGCTTCTTCAACGAAGCGCAATTGTTCAGCAATCTGGTGTTCCAATTCCATTCCGAGACTTGCAAACATGGCCTGATAGCGTTGTGAGCGTGATGTGAGGAGTTCATCGGTAATTGATTGAGCCTTCATGGCCACTTTGCGTTCTTGCTCGAGCTCCTTGAGTCGTGCTTGTTGCTCTTCCTCGAGCATGCCAATGCGTTCAATGTAGGAATCGACACTCTCCTTTTGTTTCTTGGCCTTTCGAATTTCATCATCGTAGGATGTGACGCCTGCAACACCATCGAGGACCTTTCGGCGTTCAATCGGCGTCATCCGCGCAAGCCCGGTTACGTCTCCTTGTAGGACAATGTTGTAACCGTCAGGGCGAGCGTTGGCTGCGTTGAGGAGGCGATGGAAGGATTTCTGGGAGGATTCCTCTCCATCGAGCAAGTAACTGGATACGACGTTGTCCGAGGCAGTGAGACGAATCGAACGTGTCATTCTCACCTCATCACTTTCGATCGGCAATCGGCGGCGCCCGCTGGAGAGCACAGGATTTCCAAAAACGAGTGTTACGGTACAACCTCGTGCGGGTTTGTAGCCTTCTGCGCCATTGAAGATCAATTGTTTTGTATTCTGTGCACGTATGGTTCTCGTCGATTTTGGACCGAGAACGAACTGGATGGCATCGCCACAATTGGACTTCCCTGATCCATTTGGACCGGTAATCGCAGAAAACCCACGATCAAGAGGGATGACTACTTCCCCACGGAATGACTTGAAATTCTCCATCTCCAGTGCTTTTAGAAACATCCCAATCCCCTTTTGGCCAATTTGACCTTAGGTCAAACACCGGACATCGAGGACATTTAAACAATCGGTTGATTATGCGTCGGAGCATCTCGTTTTTGGGGTCGGAAAATACCGCCGATTTGATTACACAACACCACTCATTCGACACTCTTTGCAACCCCCACCTTTGCAGAATGGGCACGTTGCTCGAACTTTGGGTGAGTTGCGTGTGCGGAAGGGTACCAGATGAGCGTCACGGTCGAGCAGGCGACTGCGACGAGCGAGTCCTTCTCTTGATGCTGACATCGAGCGTGCTTTCTCATTGAACACTTCTTGGACTCGACGCTCTTTTTCACGACTGTGCTCTAAACGCTGATAGTTTTCTTCAAACTCAGAGAGTTCGTACTTTGGACCTCGAATCAAGAGAGTTCCTACCACTGCGAAAAGAATCTGTACCATCCATGGATCAAACGGTAACGGGATGACATCAGCGATGCTTTCAGAATTGGCAGCAGTTGGTAGCCATTGAAGGCGATCAAGAATCGCAAGACCAAACAAGACGAAACCGGAGATGAACATCACTCGTCGTATTCGCTTTGCGAGGCGTGGATCGGAAGGCATCCTGAATCGTCCTGCTGTAACAATCATGATTCCCCAAAAGAGAAGGAGAATGTCAGCAGTACCCCACGTACCCTTCTCACTCAAGCAGAAAGCGGTCCCAGTTTCCTGAATCTCTTTTTCCATTTCAGGAATGGTACAACCAGAATCAGCGAGTCGAAGGACATCCAAGCGAGACGAGCTTGCTCCTTCGACAACGTTCTCTGCGACAATTCCAAAGTGGACATTCGCAATGACGAAAACAATTGTTGCAAGGCCCAACAAGGCGATGAGCTTCCGCAACATGGTAATTCCTAGAATCCGCGACACATAGCCCTATCGCTGCAACAACCGATGTCATCAAGAACAGCGAACCTATGGGCTCAAACATGCCTCGTGTACTCATCATTGGCACAGGCATTGCTGGACTCTTTGCAGCCTTACGTCTTGCAAACGAAGGTTTCGAAGTCGAGATCATTACCAAACAGCGACCAAAGGATTCCTCGACCAATTGGGCACAAGGAGGTATTGCAGCAATTCTTGACAAAACCAATCTGCAAGAAATCGATGGACACATCAAGGACACGCTCGATGCAGGTGATGGTCTGTGCGACGAGGATGTTGTTCGTATGGTCGTTGAAGAAGCCGGTGAACGAATCTTGGATTTGCTTTCCATCGGTGTTGAGTTTGAGCGGAACAAGGATGGAGCGTTCCAACTGGCACAAGAAGGTGGACATTCATCAAGACGTATCTTGCATGCAAAAGACGCTACTGGGAGGGAGATTGAACGAGCGCTTACAACGGCTGCACGAGAACACGACCGAATCACAATGCGCCCGAATACCCTTGCAATCGACCTCATTCAACGACAACACAAATCACCAAGCAAAGGCGTTTGTGGAGTTTGGGCACTCGATCAAGACACGAATCAAGTCATGACCATCATTGGAGATGCCGTCATTCTTGCAACTGGTGGAGCCGGGCAGCTTTGGGAAAAGACAACAAATCCATCCGTGTCAACAGGCGACGGTATTGCCATGGCCTATAGAACAGGGGCCTCCATCATCAACATGGCCTTTGTACAGTTCCATCCAACGGCACTCGTCGTTGAAGGAGAGCGTCCCTTTTTGATAACTGAAGCATTGCGAGGAGAAGGCGCAGTCTTACTCGACCAAGAGGGATATCGTTCATGGAAAGCAAGTGGTCAAGAAGATCCCACACCGTTTTCATTTACTCTGAAAGCCTCATCTCTCGGCTCAATGGCGACACGAGACGTCGTAGCAAGAGCCATCGATCAACGATGTGCAGAGACAGGATTCTCACACGTCTATCTCGTCACAGAACATTTGGATACCCAACGTCTTAACGAGCGATTTCCAATGATTGCAGAACGATTGGGCAAAGACGGACTCATGCTCGGAATCGACCCACTACCTGTTTCACCAGCAGCGCATTACATCGTAGGAGGCATCGAAGTGGACGATGTTGGTTCGGCATTGCTGGCAGAATCAAGGCAACCCATTCCAGGATTGTTCGCCATTGGTGAAGTGGCGTGCACCGGCATGCACGGTGCGAATCGACTCGCTTCAAACAGTCTTTTGGAAGCCGTTGTGTTTGCTCACCGCTGTTCAGCTCATCTCATTGAGAAAGGAATCTCCGAGATTGAATACTCTCCACCAAACTGGCGCTCCGATGGTTTACATGCGTTGCAGGAACACGGTCCAGTCGCTCACGATCGTGCTGCACTGAACCAAACAATGCGGTTCGAAGTAGGCGTATCGAGACGATTTGCTCGATTGCAACGGGCGATACGTCGCTTGCATTTGCTTGAGGAAGAAATTGATGTCATTTGGAAATCAAGCCTCCCAACTCGAGAAATCGTCGAGTTGAGAAATATGATTCTGGTCGGGATTCTTGTTGCAGAAGATGCAGAACGTCGAGACGAAAATAGAGGATTGCACTTCAACAAAGATCTCAACGAAGGTGTTCAATGATGGACGCCAGAGCGTGGTTCAAGGGTGTTTGAAGGCCAACCATTTCACCACGACGACAAATTTCCCCATTGAGTGCGTTGATTTCAGTTTCACGTCCTGAGTGAATGTCTTGCAACATCGAGCAACGATTGCCACGTGTTGCCTCGAGGACAGTACGTAACTGTTCGATGAGAATGTCATCGTTAGCAAGACGTACACCTTCTGCACGTGCAATCATTGCACCTTCTAACATAACACTTACAGCAGATTCAAACAACATTGGCTCAAGCAACGCTCCGTTTTCTTTTCCAAGCAATCCTGCAATCGGATTGATGGCAATGTTGAGGAGCATTTTGTTCCAAAGCAAGACGCGTCCATCCACCTCCCATCGTGGTTGAAGGCCTGCTTCATTGAGGAGTTGAATGAGTCCTTCAGCCGATTGTTCAGTATGATGATGCATGAACGGCCCAACGGTGACCTGTCCAACACCTGCCCAACAAACGTGTCCTGGCTCAGGACGGTAAGCCCCATGCGTTGTCGTTGCAGCAAGGATGCGGTGTGCCCCAAATGTCTGGACCAACCGTTCTTCATGACCAAGTCCATTGGCAAGTGAACAAATCACGCCATCGTTGCGGAGCAGATGCTTTGCGACATCAAGATGCTGTTCAAAAGCAGTGGTTTTACCAGTCATCAGTACCACATCACAAGAGGATTCAACCGATTCTGGTAAGGCCTGTTCTTCGAGAAGAATTTCCCACCGCTGTGCTGAGATTGTGGATTCTTTGATACCCGAAATGGTGAGCCCTTCGACTGTGAGATGAGCAGCGTGAATCCCTCGTCCATAGAGAAGCAAATCACAGGATGTCGAAGCCAAACATCCAGCAAAAAGAGAGCCAATCGAACCAACACCAACGATGCCGATTCTCAAGACTAAGCCTCCATGTAGGCTCCAAATGTGACCAGAAGAGCTCCATCTTGGTGTGTGAGCTGATAGGTATTGAACATGGCATCAGGAACGTCGAGTGTGAAATTATTCCAACCACTGGAGAGGGAACTCGGCAACGTTGTCAGATCCCAAGCAACATCACCAAAGGCATCGTGACGCAAAACGATGTCCAAATCATTGCTGTTGTAGAGGGCAATCTCCAATTGTGATGTTTCGGAAGACATTGGTTCATCCCAAAGGCGGAGCGTTTGGTTGTTCTGGTACAGAATCAAATCAGGACCTACTTGGACCGTGAATTTGGATGCATGACCATCCTCTTGGTTGCAATAAACATAGGTGTCTGGTGATAACTTCAGATGGAGACTTTCATTTCCCTCTATAGAAGGAATCCTGTGTTTTGGTCTGATACTCAGATCCCAGGACCATTTGTTGTTGTCTGATTGAGGAGGTGCCGTCAAAAACCCATTATATGGGCAAGATGAAGCATCCTCTTGATACAATGTGCCTCCCTGTTCAAACGGAGCGCCCCATCCATGTGTTCCGTTGATCAGCCATCCATTGTCGGATGCTGATACGATGTGCGGCCACGTTGCGTCAAAACCTACCACAAACGACAGGTTGCCGATGTTGACCGATTGAAGAAGTGATTGAACTTGGAAAGGAAGGGCTTGATCGACACCATTCAAGCAAACAACTGTGTCGTCTGAGGACAATGCTTGTGTAAGTCCTGCTTGTCCATCAATCCAAAGGAATGGCAACCATTCATTGCCCAAATCCGGGAAGGAAATGTTTGTTGCAAAATCTTCCTGGATGTGGACGTTGAGACAAGCGAGGACGCCATCATCATCTCGAACATGATGCCACTCTGCGGCAACAGATGCGTTGAGAAGAGGATGGATTGTTCCAGATTCGACAAATGCATCAGAACCATCGAAGACAATACTCAGTTCATAATCAATTGAAGTGGGTTGATGAGAAACGTTCTCGTGTTGCATTGCAAAGACGAACTCCAACGATTCACCTGGCTGTAACTCGCCTTCACAATGGTCATCTCCACACGAAAAGTAGGACGACCAAAGAGCGTTACCAACGATTCCGCCAGACACGTTGTATGAACGGTCTTGCATGGATGGATTCGTGAGTTCGATTGTAATCGATGCATTCCATACAGTGGCAAGTTCAGCAAATTCATCCGCTGAAATTGCGTAGGTTGCCTCTGCATCCCATCGATTCACTGGTTCAACTGGGAACTGAGCAGGAATGGCGAATAAAATTGCAACAAAGAGGACAATACCCAGTCGACGGTGGTTGTCTTCGGACAAAGGTCGATCACCGTCCATGAGGACGGGGATTCGAGGATCTCCGCCCATGAACATCAGAAGTGGTATGAGGACAGACAACACTGGAATCCAAATGGTAAACCCATTGAATGCGTCGAAGATGAAGAAGGCTGCAGTGATGAGAAGCATGAACATCAGGATTTGCGTCCCTGTACTTCGAGCCTCATGAATCCCCATACGAGCCACAAGGATTCGACCACCAGGGAAGGTAGGAATCGGGAGCATCAAGAGCCAACCGACCAGCGTTAGAAATCCAGCAGCGAAGAAGAATGGATGCCCCCAATCGAGTGTGTTTGAAAATGAGACATCAAAACCTGAGCTGACAAGTTCGATGAGGAACGGTGGATTCGCACGATATGGTTCGCTTGACAACATGTATGCATCCGGTGCCAACAACAATCCGAGTGTCCAAAACACGAATCCTGAAAGCAGCATCACAATGGGAACTGACACGGAAGTCCACGCTAATGAGGCTCGATCTGGCCAAGGACGTGCGTCCATGCGAGGCAGGGTTGGAATGAAAAAGATGCCAAATGGCCAAATGAAATAGGAAGTTGACAAACCAGAAAACAACCACAAGAGAACTGAAGGATCTGGAATCGGGAGGATATGGCCACTACGTACTCCGAATTTTGCAGAAACTCTTGTTTGAACAAAGGATGCCAGCAGGAGTGTTCCAAGGATCGGTAGCGCAAACCCTACCAATCCATCAAGATAGACCGATTCTGTAAACCAACCATTCTCTGGCCGACCACTGTCCATCCATCGGACGGCTGAGAGAAGCAATGTGATGATGGAAGCCGTCCACATGTAGAGATGGATTCGTGATCCTGGAAATTGACGATGAGGAAGTGGGAGTGTGGTCAACTGAATCACATCACCTCGACGTAATCGAGCCATCCAACCTAGACGCTCAAGATATGCATTCAATTCAATAAAGTTCTCATCAAGTTGGTCGGATTCAATTTCCCATGTTGGCCATAATCCACCAACATGCGAACGAACGATAACGTACCTTTGGACGATACCTTCGAGGAGATCTTTCTGGTTCCAAGCATCCTTA
>CALDQY010000136.1 GCA_937911445.1 uncultured Rhodobiaceae bacterium
AACTTGAGATCAGTCGTCTTTCCAAGGGATTGTGGAGGTCCTGCGAGTCGTATGGTCGACTCGGTTTGACTTGCAGCGAGAAAGTCCTTGACGCGAGCAAGGACATCGTCGAGGAACTGCTCCGCCTCCATGATGTTTGGTACGCAAAGCGGTCTTTGAAGATGGTCATTTAATCCTCTTCTCAAAATATATGCAAATTGCATTTATCTTTACATAGTTTGAATAACTCTCTTGCTTTCGGAAGAACATGCTAGGAGAAACCGGAGGCGCATGGCTCACCCGCCTGCACATGCAACTTGCACGAGAATTACGCGGCCAGGGATGGTCACAAATGAACATCGCATCAATACTGGGTACAACGCAAAGCACCATTTCGAGACAATATCAGAAAGGAATCGTGGACTTGCCTGGTTCTGCAGACGAGCTCACTGTTGATGGATGGGCCAAGGAAATTGCAGGTGGATTGCTGTCTGTTGGCCAGACCGAAGAATTGCTGAGGCAAAGATTCATTGTCGAATTCCAATTCACCGGGAATCAAGTCCTCCGATTTGACAAGACCTTGACTGGATTGGACCTCGAAGTCGATCAAAACGAGCACGCTTTGATTCGCCGGCTCGAGTGGGCCATCGGACGACTTGATGCTCGACTCCTCATGCCTGTCCTCCCGAAGGTTGGAATGAACATCGCAGCATGCCTCAATTCAGCAACCACTCCAGAAGATGTCGCAGCAGTACCCGGTAAAATCAACGCTGTTGAAGGAGAACTTCGAACCCACGGCAAACCACAGTTTGGGTCCTCAAAGCATCTCGCTGAAATGCTACTCGAAGCCCGCAAAAACGATTCTTCAAAGTCTGCCATCATGAACATACGGCCACCTGGCGACTACGAGGGAACAGACATCGATGCTGTCCAAGAAGCATGCAATCAACTCGGTTGGGAACTTGCTGACGCAGATCGTTCTGGTCTCGAAGATTCAGGCACAACCATCGATGTCATTCTTGACATCGGGGATTTTGGATGGGAACCCTCGCTCTACATCGTCGGAACAAGCCCCTTGGATGTCGTCGATCGATGCCATAGACTCATCAACGCACTTGGAGGGATGGCATGATTCGAACCGGTTTCATCCTGCTCGTCCTTCTACTCGCACCGCTGTCGGGTTGTTTGAGTACACACAGCATCACCGAAGAGTGCGTAATAACAAAATCATCAGATGACAAGACACTCACCATTGTTACGTACGACATTATCGCATTGAGTGATGAAGTGCTCCAAGAGTTTACCAATCAGACAGGATACAGCATCGAGATGATTCGGACAGACGATGCAGGTGGCATCCTTGAGCAACTTCTTCTTACGAAGGAAGCCCCTCAAGCTGATCTCGCCTTGGGCCTTGACAACACATACCTACAAACAGCACTAGAGAATTGTCTTCTCGCACCACACTCTGCAACACTGCCGGATCTTGACCCACAAGCCCTCGTCCCGTATGCAGGAAACATGGCTGTACCGTTCGATCAAGGCTACGTATGCCTTAACGTGGACACACAAGCCCTGGAAGAAAACAACGTGTCCTACCCAACCACACTCGAGGAATTGCTCAACGAGGAGTGGAAAGGTAGAACCGCGTTCCCGAGCCCAACAACCTCCTCACCCGGACGTGCCTTCATGACGGCCACAATCGATTACTTTGAACAACAATCTAATATGGATGCAATGGAATGGTGGGAAGCCATAGCAGACAACGACGCCATCTTTACGTCCGGCTGGACTGAAGCGTATGAAACACATTACAGCGGAGGCTATGGTGTCTGGGGCGAAGGCCACATTGGTGATGCTTGGCTAACAGTTTCCTATTGCCACTCACCTGGCGTCGAAGCCTATTATGGAGGAAATTACACCATCTCCAGTGCACTCGACATCGATTATGCATCCTTCCATCAAGTCGAATACGCTGCAAAAGTCAATGGTGGAGGTTCAGAATCCGCAGTTGATGCGTTCATCGAATTCCTCCTGAGTGAAGAAATCAACATCAACATGCCAGAAAACAATCTCATGTATTCGGTACTGGAAGGCCAAGATCTGCCAGAGACGGATGGATACAGGTACCACAGCCCAGTCCCAACTCAACCTTCTGAAATCACAACCGAACGAATCGATGATGAAATGGAGACATGGCTCATGGATTGGCGAAAGGCAACCCAAGCTCTCTGAGTTGACAACATGAAAGCGGCTGTAGGGCGAGGCGTTCCAGTAGCCTTGTACCTTGCATTGATTCTCATACCGCTCATTCTAGCACTTGAGAGGTTAATGTTCGTCACAGGCATGAATCCTTTTCAGGCGATTCTTCATCTTGATGAGCACCCCTTTGGCGTGAATGCTGTTGTCTTCACATTCGTGCAAGCCATTCTTTCAGCTATACTTACCCTCATTCTCGGACTACCCATTGCATGGTGGTTGGGGCGATACGAATGGAAACGTGTAGGCATCATTAGGGCAGCGTTAACACTGCCATTCGTCACACCAACCGTCGTAGCAGCCATGGGCTTTCTCGCTCTGATCAAAGAAGGAGGTCTGCTGGATTCCTTTGGAATCGATCTACGCAATGAGAGTGGAGTAATCGGTTCGTTTTCATCGATGATCGGTGTTGAACACTCTGGCCACATCATTGCACTGCTTCTGGCCCACGCTTGGTTCAATCTCGCACTTGTTATTCGATTTGTTGAACCAAAGATTTCGACACTTCCTCCTCGATACGAGGATGCATTTCGTATGCTACCCATAGGCCATGGTCGTTTGAACCGCTTGACTCAATTTTGGTGGCCCATGCTCCGAACGTCGATTCTGTCTGCATTTGTATTCACCTTCATTTTCTCATTCACCTCATTTGCCCTTGTGCGATGGCTTGCTCCAAACATGTGGACGCTCGAAGCACTCATGGCGGTTGAGGGAGGGGCGGCAGGAATCCCAGGGTATCGTGTCGATGTCAGCGTACTTGTCCTTGGTGGAGCGACGCTTCAGGGGCTTGTCCTTCTGAGCGCCCTTGCGCTTGCTGGGCGATGGCAGCAAAAACAATCCAATGAAATTGAACTCGTCTCTGAGAATTTTTCGAGGAAATACATTGGCAAGCCAACGACTGTTCCACGCATCGGTGTCTTTGTTGCCACCGTCTATGCTTTGACACCACTCTTCCTCATGGTTCTTTCATCTGTTCGGATTCGAAACCGAACTTCGGAATCGTATCGGTGGAGTTTGGATGCATGGGAATACGCGTTCAAAGGCGATCTTACGTACGCTTCAATTCCTGAAGCTCTGACAAATTCCTTGGTGTATGCAAGTGGATGTCTCGTCGTGTCCTGTATCCTCGGGTTCTTTGTTGCACAATCCATCCACAGTCTTGAGCAGAATGGCCAAACTCGATTTGCTCAACTTGTTGACCTTTTGTCCATGCTTCCTCTCGCTCTCTCAGGCGTGATGGTCGGCTTGGGTGTTCTCCTTGGTATACTGAAAATTTGGCCAGTCCTATTCTCATGGTATGCCTTGCCTATCCTGCCGCATGCTATGCTCACGACACCTTTTGTTGTGCGCATATTGCTTCCTGCGATGCGTGAAATTGATTCATACTATGATGATACAGGAAAGGTTCTGGGCTACACCACAGTGCAGCGATTCGTCCGAATCAAACTTCCACTTCTGAAGCCACAAATCGTTGTTGCGGCAGCATTGTCGATGGCCTTCTCACTAGGTGAATTCGGAGCTTCTTGGATACTCTTGCGTTCAGGAGCCTGGGACACATTACCTGTCTTAGTCGATCAGTTGATGTCCAGACCGAAATACTTCGAACTTGTCGAACCAATTGCCATGGCTACTGCGACCATCCTCATGTGCATGACATTCCTATTGTTTGTTATTGCTGAACGATTTCGCAGTCATCAAGGGGGTGGTTTCTGATGTCATTGACCATTAAGCAACTCAACGTCGTAATCGGTCAATACCACATCCTTCACAATCTGAATCTTCACCTCAAGTCCGATGAAATTGTCGCTATCCTAGGCCCGAGTGGGTGCGGCAAAACGACTCTGTTACGCACGATTGCTGGACTCCAAAAACAACAATTTGGCACTATATTGATGAATAATCAACCCATACAAGACATGTTGTGTGAACACAGAGGCATCGGAATGTTGTTTCAGCGACCCGTTCTGTTCCCGTTCAAAGACGTGCTCGGTAACATCCTTTTCGCGTACAAGAACAAGAGGCTCTGGAATATGGATGATGTTCACGAAGTGATGGACGAGATGGGCCTCATCGGTAAAGAACAACAGAGTATTGAGACATTGTCAGGAGGAGAAGCGCAACGTGTTGTTCTGGCAAGAACGCTCCTTACCGATCCCAAACTTCTGCTCCTTGACGAGCCACTCTCCGCACTCGATGTGGACCTTCGGCGAAAGATTGCTCATGAGATTCGTGCAGTGCTGAAATCTCGTTCGATTCCAGCCATCCACGTCACGCACGACCCTGCTGAAGCAGAAATCATTGGAGATCGGGTCATACATTGGAGAGAATTACAACCAGGTGGCAATGATGAGGAGTAGATTGTTTGAGCCTCATCCATGGAAGATGTGGAGGTTTGTGTGGATTCATCGAGAGCAAGGAATTCTACTTCCCTCATTTATTGGAGGATTGTTTCTCCTTGCCATCGGAATTCCATATGGAATAACAAACAGAGTTTCTGAATTCATTGGGTGGACGGCATTTGACCCAGAACTCCCTCTTGATTCATCCATACCCTACATCCCGGTCATGAACATCGCATATTTTTCGTTCTACATCTACTACGTCCTCATTCCGTTGTTGGCACGAACGGAAGTGCAGAGAAAGTGTGCCATCATATTCTCACAACGTCTCTTTGTTGTGACATTACCAGTGTTTCTGATGTTTCTCTTACTGCCAGTGGAAGTCGATCTCCGCTCTGAAGTTGAAGGAGAGGATATTTTCACGACACTTCTTTCACTCATTCACGGCGTTGATCAACCCTACAATGCTTGGCCAAGTCTCCATGTTGGGCACAGTCTTTGTGTTGTTCTCTCAGTACCACTGGTGTACAACATGAACAAATTCGCCCATGCAGCGCTTTGGATTGCATGGCTACTGCTCTCAATTTCGACGATGACAACCCAACAGCACTATCTCTTCGACGTCATTACAGGCATTCTGTTTGCTCTCCTTGCTCACTACAAGTTCATTCGACCGGTCGTTACCAAATGCATCCAAGGCGAATACGATGATGCATTCCAAGAACTCTATGCGAACAGCGTCGAAACAACCTCAGGTTGAGTGAGGTAAATGGTCAATCCAACACCCGCCATAATCATCATCCAAGAACCAACCATCTTGATCATGCCAGTCATTCGTCTCAAGAAATTGATCATCACTTGACGTCCAAGACCGACGAGTACTGTGACCAAAATCATCAGAATCAACAACCCAAGCATAAGGCCAGACAATCCTGAGATGGTCGCACTGGTTCCAAGCGTTCCGAGGAAGATAACGAATGGCAACACTGCAGCTGCCGTACAATCGATGGATGCAGCAGCATAGCCAATACCGTAGAGGTACATGTTTCGACGGGGCGTGAAGGTCTCATCCATTTCTGTTGTTGACCAACGATCGACAAGCTTTTGCACAAACCCAAGAACGTGAGAAGTAATTCCAAGAAGCATAATGGAACCTAGAATTATGAGCAGCACAGCGATTCCAATCGCAATGTAATGAATCATACCAGATTGAGCAAAGGCTTCACCCATGGCAAAGGCAATGATACCGATAACGATGAAGAACGTCCACATTCCCAATCCTGCAAGCGTTCCAATAACCCATGATGAAGGCATGGCCGTTTTTAATTTCCCTTCCTTGATCAAATCGTCTTCTCGTGCACCAAGGCTGAGGTAGTACGAAATGAAACCTGGAAGAACAGGGAAGGCGCAAGGAGAAAAGTACACCAGAATGGAGAGAATCATTCCAAGAACAAATACGGCAACAAACGATGTTGACGGTTCTTCCCATGCTATTCGATCATCCATGGTAAGAGAGACATTCCCTGTCAGAGCCTTTTCAACCGAGGAATCGAACTCACCCCATCCCCCGATTGGCGTTCCTGTTGCTTGACGTTCGACGATGTAGCCTTCAACATCGATGACCATGACAACGGGAATTTGGCCAGTTCCAGCAGTCGTGAACAGTTTCACAGGATCTGTGGTTGAACCATCTTCAAGCACAGCAGACTCTGTTGATCCAAGTCCGGTCGGATACAGTGGAACGGTGTACTCTCCGCCTGATTCATTGAGATATTCCAATGACTCCTGATACCAAGCACCATATCCAAGGATGTGGAAGCCAACACCGTTCTCATCAGCCGTCTGTTTCCATTCATCCATGTATTCCTCAAGATGGGCCTGAACAGCATGACAGTTCGAACAATCGTGTGCCAGCAAATCGAGAATAATGACATCGCCACGTAGTTCAGATAGGCGAATCTCGCCCCCTGTCGTGTAGCTGTCTTCGATTCCAGTTCGATTCAAACTCTGAACAATAATTTCTGGAATAGGAGCGGGTTCAGCATCCGACTCAAAGATCTCGTCCATGCTATCAAACAAAGACAAGCCTGCAAAGGCAATGACACCGAAGAGAACGACTGCGATACCGAACGCTTTCCACGTCTCAGAACGCTGGAACACACCCCAATCTGCTTGGTCAAGCATCCCCATGATCAGTCCATTCACTGGTTGCAAATGAAACTAATGCTGCTACATCGATTTTGCATTGAGATGTACCACAGAGACTTCCAAGCGCTCATGTGTTGGGTGAACTTCAACCATCTGTACCGGGACTGAAAGGACTTCTGCAAGTTCTTCAGCAACACTTAGTGGCATTTCGATACGACGAGTGGTTGCATCGTAACGAAGCCAAGAGGAACTGATGTGCAATGTTTCTTGCAATTCCATCATATCACCGCGAGCATCCTCGGGCTCTGTTGGTATCGCACCAAATAGAATCGTGTCATCTTCTGAAAGCGTTTCATAGGGCCGAAGTGTAGCTTCTGCTCGACGTCGGAATCGTGCTCGTAATTGTCCTGCATCCTTGTAGGAAGCCGTACAGAACTTGAGATGAAAGGACTTGTCTTTGGCCGCTTCTTTCAGTCGAACACCAAGTTCAAACGACCCTTCTGCCGCTGCAGAAAGGCCACTTGAGAGATTGAAACCTCGTACATCCATGTTCTCTTGGTTACCTGTTGTTATTTCCAACTCGTTCAAATTGAGGAATTGGACAGGGAGTTGATCCAATTGCTCGAGCAGTTCGAACAGAGAATCTTCCTTGTCCGGCTCACAAGGGAGTTCGATTCCAACATTGATTCCGGCGACACTCGATGCTTTGATGACCTCTTCGTACTGCTTTGTTGTTCCATCGAGAAGATGGAATCGAAGCTCATCCAAACCCGCAGTTGCAAGTTTCTCGACCCATTCGAGTTTGAACGGAATCGAGGTGTAGAGGTGAATGTGGTGTTCTTGTCCGAAGGCTTGCTTCAGTTGTTTGATGGCTTCAACAGACCGTTCTGGATCAAGCATCGGATCTCCACCGGTGATGCCTGTTCCAGTTGCCTTCATGGCATGACCTTCCTCGATGACTTCCTCCCATGTGGAACATCTTCGCTCATTCGCGAACATATCAGGAGATTCACGTCGATTCTCTGAGAGTGGACAATAATCGCACCCCCAGTGGCACTTGCCAGTCACAAAGAGGACCAACTTTCGTCCTTCTTGGCATTGGACACATCCTTCTGCTTCACCCTCCTCAGGTGGCAGAATCTCCGTGTGCATTGGAAGATGGACGACCATGAGCAGAACCCCCTGTGCACTCCTTGTTCAATCCGTCGGTGAAAGCGCAGCGATTTCATTCAATAACCATGCATGGAAGCGACGGTCATTGGTGAGTTCAGGATGAAACGTTACGGCACATTTTGAACCATCTCGAACACCTACAATTTCTTCACCTAATCGGGCAACAACCTCACAGTCAATGCCATCGGATGCAAAACGAGGTGCTCGAATGAAGACACCCGGAAAAGCATCGCCTGAGTTTTGGTTGTCAACATCACCGACCACCAATGGCGTGTGACCAAAGACATCAGGCGTTCGTTGAACGGAAACGCCACTTGATTGCAAACGCTCAAGTTCAACTTCAATCTCTGCCTCAAAGGATTGACGTTGCCTTCCCCAGGCGTTTCTTGAGATTTGGACATTGATGTATGGAGGTTCACTGTTGCTTGGCATTGCGAGGAGGATCGCCCCCGCACAGGTACCGAGCACTGGACGATTTGGATGTTCGTTCATCCAGTTGTAGATTGCGTCGAGCAATCCTTCTGACCGAGCTGCAATACGCATCGTTGTCGATTCACCACCGGGTAAAATCAGGCCATGAATCGAGGCATCAAGTTGATCGCCTTTGCGTAATTGGACCACTTCAACTTCATGTTCCAAGTCTTTGGCAATGGAGAGAATCGCTTCTTCATGCTCATGTCGTGCACCTTGCAACATCGCAAGACCCACTCGCATCATGGCTGCTCCTGGACCTCCATGTCTTTAGCACATAGCATCCATGCAAACAATGAATTCAAGGGAAGTTCAGTGTTCTTATTCAAAAACCGTGCGCGTTACCGTTGGCACATGGCACACGAAGGCGATTGCTTTCTCGTCCCCGGTCCCGTTCGAATGAGTGATGCATGTTTGCAAGCCATGGCAACACCGGTTATGACGGCACGAGGAACAGAATTTCGAGATGTGATGGCCGATCTCAATGCTGGTCTGCGAACAGCCTTCAACCTCACACCATCTTCACGAAAACGTGGAACTGAGTCATGGACTGGTGAAGATGGTTACAAGGTTCTTGCCGTATCTGGAAGCGGAACAGCTGCCATGGAGATGGTCATCGCCAACAGATTCAGACCAAACGATCGAGTGCTTGTTCCGACCAACGGCAAATTTGGTGAACGTGTTGCAGACATTTGTAAGCAATACTGTCAAGTCAAGCATATTGCATACGAGTGGGGCCGTAGTTTTGACATCATGGAACTTGAGGAACAACTTGGCCGTGGAACCTTCGAAGCGCTTCTTATTTGTCACAACGAAACAAGTTCTGGAATCACACAAGACGCTGAAGCACTCGCTCAACTTTGCCAAGAACACGGCGTAGCGTTCATTCTCGATGGCATCACCTCCGTAGGGGGACTTCCCGTGCATCCCGCAAAATGGAACGCTGAAGCAGTGGTCATGGGTGCACAAAAGTGCACGGCTGGTCCAAGTGGAATCGCAGCCGTAGCCATCAATGACCACTTCATTGAGCGCGTCCACACCATTCGGCAACAAGGAGACTCCAATCCAGTGTATTATCTCGACATGGTTTCTGCCTTGAAAAAAGGGAACGACGATCAAACGCCGTGGACACCTGCTATCAACTTAGCAATGGGTTGGGCAGCCTCCCTTCGTGAACTTGAAGACGAAGGTCTAGAGAACCGCTGGAATCGGTGCAAAACACTGGCTGATGGTGTGCGCAAATTGTTTTCCGACCTTGGCTTCATGTTGCTTGCCGATGCAGGGCAACAGAGCGACACAGTAACCGCCATCATGTATCCTGAGGGAATGAACGATTCGTGGCGAAGCAAACTCAAGGATGAGTATGAAACGCAAGTCATCGGTGCCCAAGATCACCTCAAAGGTAAGATGTTCCGGGTTGGAAGTATGGGTACGACCACCATCGAAGAAATGATTGAAGGCTGCAATCGAATGATTGCTTGCTTCAATGAGATGGGACATGCACTTCCAAACGTTGATGTTGCATCCTACTTTGCGTGAAGCATGGGCAAAGGAATCGTATTGGGACGGTTCCAGCCGTTTCACAATGGCCATGCTTATCTCGTCGAACAAGCACTTGCTCGTTTCGAGCAGGTCACCATTGCAGTCGGTTCTGCACAAGACGAATGGACGGTCGACAACCCATTTTCATTCGAAGAACGAAGAGACATGATTCAGAGATGGGTAGACGGAAATGGGCACAATGAGAAGGTCGATATCGTAGGAATCGAAGACATCAATGACCCGCCGAACTGGGTTGAACATGCATCAAATCACCACGGCATAGGAACACTGCTAACCTCCGATGAGGGCACAAGAACACTCTATGAGAAATCCGATTTCGAGGTCAGTTGGGTTGATCTTCATGAGCGTCAACAATTCGAAGGTTGGCGAATTCGTCAAACGTGCATGATGCTCTCAACGGTCTACGATGATGAAGCCACAAGGATGGTTTTGGCTCCGAGTGTCCCTTCACCTGTCATCGAATGGCTCATTGAACAAGACGGGCTGTATCGCTTTTCGCAAATCAACACAAGTCCACATGCTGGTTAATCACTCGGTTGCAACGACAACTCGAGCTGCTCTTAGAACGCGTTCTTTGTACATGTAACCAGGTTCGAGAACGTCGATGACTCGGCCTGCCGGGAATTGTTCAGATGCCGGCAGTGTGGTGATGGCTTCCATCGTTGTTGGATTGAATTCTTGCCCTTTCGCTTCAATGGATTTGATACCATCTGCTTCAAGTTCTCTCCACAACTTGTTACGCAACAATCGGAGACCTTGCGCTACAGGGGACTCATCATCTTCCTCAACTTGACTCAACGCCCGATCAACGTCGTTCAAAATTGGAATCATTCGTCGAGCAAGGCCCATTCCGCCGTACTGTATCAGGGATGACTTTTCTGCCATCAAACGCTTGCGAACGTTTTGGATTTCTGCGTCTTTGTAAGCGATTTCCTTCTCAGCCTTCTCTGCCCGCTGAATCGCTTCGTCGAGAGGATCAACAGGTTCGACGTGTTCCGACAAATCCATCTGCTCATCGACCTCTTCGAAGGCGGGTGTCTCATCATCGTGAGATTCGTGGACTTCATCCAAAGGAACGTCTTCGTTCTCCTCTGACATGATTCCACCGAAACGGATGTGGTCTTTCAACCCGACGCTGTTGTTTCATCAGGAAGTTCGTTCGCGAGAACAGTTGAGAGATTCCATGAGAACGTCCCCCATTTTCTTGCCTCAAGATGATCTCGACCAATGATGGCCACAAGATTGCCCTCGCTGTTCCAACGCTTCATGGTGTGGACGAGTGCCTTTGCGGCTCGATCGTGGGCTTCGAAGGTTGGAACAATTCGTGGATCTTCTTTCTCATCCATCGTTTCGCCTAATTCCTTGCGACGTTCCATCCAATCCAGGCAAACTCGTTCAGCGTATTCTTGTTCCGGAATGTTCCATAGTGCTTGGCAGACCCCGTCCCACGTGTCACCGCCGTAGAGTTCTTCTTCACCTGCAATCGTTTTCGAGAGGGCAACGTCGAGGTACATGTAGGCTCTTCCTTCCCATGCTTCCCAAGCACCAGGACTGGCCCATTTCATGGCGAGAAGAAGGCCTTTTTCACCATCTCCTGAATCCTGCAAGCACGACCAAAAGGACGTTGTTTCTGAGGAATTGCGTTGTTGTGTATCCATCCAGTCGAGCAATTCCGCCTCAGCATCAATGTCAAAATTGACCTTCAACCGTGAATCCTGTTCCGGGCGAATCGATCGCATGGTACGCTTTTCTAAGCCAGAATAGAGGTCACTCCATGGAGTCGTGACAAGCTGACGCAAAATTGGGACATCAACGAGAAGAACAACGATTTCCAGTCCCATAAGCAAAGCGAGTGCTGGCTCTTCTTTGAGGCATTCGGCATCATCAGAAAACAAAGGAATGGAAAATTTCGGTCGGAAGAGGCAACAGGATTGAAGAACAGGGCCTGTTCCAGAGAAGTAGGGGGGTTCGTATGGCGACGATTAAAGAGCAAATCGAAATGATTCGCGCTGAAATCGACAAGACGCAAAAGAACAAGGCAACCAACGCCCACATTGGGAAGTTGAAGGCCAAGATTGCCCAACTCAAACTCAAGGAAGAGAAAGCCGCTGCACACTCGAAAGCGAGTGGTGGTGGCAAAGGCTTCGAAGTCAAGAAGTCTGGAGATGCTACAGTTTCACTGGTTGGTTTTCCTTCCGTCGGTAAGTCGACATTGATCTCCAAAGTGACTGATGCTCATTCTGAAGCAGGCGGATATGCCTTTACCACACTCACGTGCATTCCTGGTGTTATGGAACACCGTGGTGCGAAAATACAGATTCTCGACTTGCCAGGATTGATCAAAGGTGCTGCAGAAGGAAAGGGAAGGGGTAAAGAAATCCTCAATGTGATTCGTTCCTCTGACATGGTTCTCTACATCGTTGACCCTTTCCAAGACGGGCATTTTACTGTCCTGCATCGAGAATTGCACAATTCCGGCCTTCGATTAAATCAACAGAAGCCTCCTGTCTTCATCAAGCGTGTCGATAAAGGAGGAATCGATGTACGAACAACGGTTGAGCAAACGCACCTCACTCCTGAAGAAATGGGTGACATCATTCGATCGTTCGGTTACACATCTGCGATTGTAACGTTACGACAAGATACAACAGCGGAACAAATTGTTGATTGTTTAGCAGGAAACATCGTGTATGAAAAAGCAGTTATCGCTATCAACAAAATTGACATTGCAACGCCTGAGGATATTGAAAGAGCGAAATCAGGACTCCCAAGCGATTGGCCAATCATGGAAATATCGGCGTTCAAGGATATTGGACTCACTGAATTGAAGGATTTCATTTACGACAACCTCGGTTTCATGCGCGTCTTCTTGAAACCACAAGGACAAGAAGCCGATTTGGAGGAACCTCTGATTGTCAAGGACGATTCAACCGTTGAAACAATCTGCAATAAGTTGCATCGCGACTTTGTCCGGAAATTCCGTTTCGCTCGAATCAAGGGTCCTTCTGCAAAGTTTGACTGGCAGCGTGTCGGACTTGATCACCAACTCAAAGATGGTGATCTCCTTACCATCGTGGTGAAGCGATGAAGCATTTGTGGCCTTACCACAAAGACGCAATGGCATTGGTATTAGGTGCTTTTTTCATCTACGTTGGTATTCTTCACTTCATTGATGTTGAATGGTTTACACCGATTGTACCTGAAGCCCTTCCGTTCAGTGCAGAATTCTGGGTCATCATCAGCGGCATACCGGAGGTCATTTGCGGGATAGGACTCATCCTTCGGCCGACACGCGCCATTGCAGGAAAGGCCACGGTTGCCCTTCTCATCGTTCTGTATTGGGCAAATCTCAACATGTGGATCAATGACATTCCACTGAATGGAAACACGTTCCCATTGTGGGCACACATCCTTCGTGCCCTCGCACAGCTTGGCATGATTGCCGTCGCTGCCTATCTAGGCGAGTGGATTCGAGAAATCAAACTCAACGAGGATTAGACCCACTTATCGTCTCCATCCTCACCGTTTCGAACACGAATGAAGGCAATGAGAAGAACAAGAACTGTAATCAGAATTCCAATTTGAACGACGCCACTTGAAACTGCGGAAGATGTTTGTTCACCATCGTCATCATCGGTCGAGTCGTTTGGATTCGTTGGGTTTGGATTGGTGTTTTCTGCATCCACGTCGATGGTAACCGAGATGCTGCTTTGATTGAGATTGCCTGAAGCATCAGCACTCTCGACCAATAACTCATACACACCATTAGCGTAAGCCTCAGTGATGAATTCGTGGTTCTTTTTCGTTGCAAATGCATCCTCGTGAATTGTTGTACCAGCGATTGAAACAATCTCTGTAGCGCTTTCTGAGGTGTACCACGTAACTCGGATTCGACCATCGTCGAGGACTTCGGCATCCAAATTCAACAGTTCAGGAGCTGTTTCATCAACGACGCTGCTGGTGTTGAAGTACAGAATCACATCCTCCGTTCCTTCAGCTCGGACAAACACCCAGTAGGAGGTTCCAACTTCGAGTTCAGTCAGTGTCACTGCATGATCGGTTCCTGCAAGTGTTTCGAGAACATTTGTCGTTCCATCAACAGGCTGTTGGTCTGCAAGGGCATATTGAATGGATGTAGCCGCAGAGACCGTTGTTGACCACGTCAATACGGCGCTTGAAGAGGTGACCGTTTCAACAGACGCTCCGAAAATCTGCTGGGGAATTTCAGGCATTTCAAATCCGGTTAATGTGGCATACACATGACCATCGACATCGTACGAAGCAAGCATCTGTTCTTGTCCATCTCCATCCAAAATCATATCAATGATGTTCGGATCGTAATCGATTCCATCGTCTGCTGCAGGATTTGAACCACCGCCAAGTGTCCAGGTCGATGGTGTTGCATCAACGTCTCTCCACTTTCCTGTTCCAAACCCGTCTTGACTACCGATCACAACGATGTATCGATAGTTCGGAATGTCATCGCCAATCACATCCTTACTCACAGTGAAGGTGATGGTTTTGGCATCAATGTCACCTGAGACATCGATTCCGCGAGATGATGTACTTCCCGTTTCAGATTGGACAGCAAAGACGGCCCCTGGTTCTCCAGTTCCGCTGATGGCGACTTCCCATGCCCATGCATCATCAATTCGAGCATTTGCCCCATCGAGCATCTCTGTTGAACCATAACTCGTGTCTCCTTGATCGACATAGATTTGTACGATCTGATGGCTGAATCCGTTGCTCAAGCCCCAGATATCGGTCATCTCGTCCATTTCAAGAATGAATTGAGCGTTCCACGCACTTTGGCGAATGGTCAGTTTCCTTGCATCCCACAGACCACCATTGTTTGGTGTTGCGAAATCACTTGCAAGTGGATAGATGTAATCGCCATCACCGGTTTCGTCTCCGATGGCATCATCCAGCTCAAGCAAGGTTACCCACTCTTCAAGGTCAGGAAGAACCATTTCAGCCGGTGCTGGAGGTGCCATCTCCTTGTCTTCGCCATCACCATAGGCGAGCGAATCAGCGAGAGCTGCGACGACCTTGATTCGTGTCGAATAACGTGGTGCAAGCCCAATCTCGGACCAAGGGATAACAAACTCATAGACATCCTGAACGGCGCAGCCACCGAGTCCAGAACTTCCGCTCAAGACCCATTGTTCCTGATCACCAGTCTTGCCCTTTGCTGTGAAGAGGTTCCATTTGGCACGCCCATCGTCTCGCAAGGTTTCAAAGTCAAAGGCGACCATGTATTTGGATGGGAAACTGAGAATTTGATTGCCGTAGTAGGTACGGAAATTCGTTTCAGCCTCGTTGAAATTGACTGCATTGGGTTGCATAAAGTAGAGGGCTAAATCAGGGGATTTGCCATTAAGTGACATGTTCTCGAGTTCGGAAATGGTGGTTGCATCCACTCGGACAAACACGTTTGAAGCGTCATAGCCGACGTAGAACTCCTCAATGTTGAACGGTGCTCCTTCGACCGGTGCGTCGTAACGAGCAGCACCGTCCCATTCACCAGGTAACGCAACGCCGTCAACCATCGGTTCAATGATTGAGGAGGCTGCCGGTGACGGAACGGCTGGATTGGTCCACAAGTCTTGCAAGTACGGAGGGAGATCGAGATTGACCGCTCGATAAATGTTGGACAGATGGACCTTGAAAAGAACGTCCCAGTTCTCGTCGTAGCCACTGTCTTGATCGAGACCATACCACCAGAACCAATCGCTGCCTTCAGCGATGTACAACGATTCCCACGCAGCTTCGAGACCGGGGTCGTTTGGATTGTCTGCTTCGAAAGCAACAAGTTGCTGACGTGCTTCTACAAGACGTTGCCAGGCAAGGGATTCTTCTTCTTCACCTGCCCAAGTACGAAGCGTTCCGTCAATCCATGAACCCGTTCCAATGGTTTGAATTTCTGGCAATGTTGGTTCGGTTTCGAGGAATTCAGATGGTGTCGTAGTTACGATGGTTGGATGCGTTGCCAACCGACCGTACCATTCTGCCATGAAAGGACGGGCGTTGTCTTGGTGTTGGAACTCGGACATGAACATCCAATTCTCCCCATCGAGGGCGACGGTAAGTAGGTGTTCGGACGGGTCTTCGCCCGCGTCGAGCAGTTGTTGTCGAATGTTGTCAAGGTAGGCAATGAAATCAGAAACTGCTGCCTCTGGCGTCATTGTTCCATATTGGAAAGCAATACGATCCGAGATGACACGATCACGGAAAATGACAGCTACTTCACCACCATCAGCACCCGTAACTTTCCACGGGGTTGCCAAATTGGTAACATCCTCTACATCGATGAAGTCGCCGTTTTGATTGGTCGATTGCTTGAGAATTTCCTCATCGGTAACCATCCATTCGATACCGACGTCCGTTACTGGTTGAACCATGGCTGGAGAAACAGCTTCCTCGCTGGGCCACATTCCAGTAGGACGGAAGCCAAGTTCGTCTTCGAACAAATCCATCCCTGTGATGAGATGATTTTGAACGTCCTCGGGCCATGCTTCTTTGTTGACGCGAATACCGTCCTCCATTGTCCAGCCTTCCATCATGAGCAAAGGCATAATCGGGTGGTAATATGGTGTAGTCGTAAGTTCGACTTGTCCGTTCGCAGCAAGTTCACTGTACATCGGCAAGACGTTGCCCATGTGGGCATGTTGGGCATCAAGGACGTAGTTCAAATCGCTCAATTCGTAATTCCCACTTTGCATGAATAAATCGATGAGACCTTGGTCACGATGACTCGAGTTGTAGGACCCGAGGACATAATCTGGTGAGAATTGGTAAAGATACCAAAGGACTTGAAGATCGAGGAAATCTTGCGGTGGAAGCAGTTCATCGTCCATAATGGTTGCCGGTTTGAGATTGTGGAGTGTGTTGTCGTAGAGTTCCTTGTAGCGTGCACTCGAAGGGTGAAGCCAGCCGAGTTTCGGGTCATCCTCGGAGACGTTGTATATCCAACCACTGTTCCAAAACGATTGGAATTGCATGGTGTGGAGTTCAAGATCTGTTGCGTTTGGATAGCCACCTGTTGCCCATGACCTCTTGGCGATGTCTGTATGTACATCCAATGTCTCTTGCTCGTGGTAATCGACAAGTTGTTCGATGAACGAGGGCACAAGGTTGTACGTTACCTTCGTTCCAGTATCAGCAAGAATGCCTGGTGAATCGACGTATTCTGTCATGGCGTGGACACGGACCCAAGGCATCTCATACATCCCCGTTAGTTTGTTCTTGTAGTACGGTTGATGTTGGTGGAAAACAATAGCAAGATTGAGTGCATCATCGACTTTGCCGACTGCTGCAGGTTGAATAACAGGTAATTGGTTTGGTGACGTTGCGTTGTTGACATTCTCGATGTGCCAAGCATGGGTGAACGTTTCAGCACCATTGTTGCTTGCTGGATTTTGCCCTGGGAACGAAGCCCAAACATTTCCTTCGTCTTGCCATTGTGCATACATCATAACATCCAGCGACGTAGGTGAACCAATCTCAGCCCATGGAATAGCAAGTTCGGTCACCATATTTCCTTCCCAACCAGCAAAGAGATCAACCACGTAGGTACTGTCAACCCATGCGCTTCCATCGTAGGAAACAAGACGGAAGTAGGTGTCGTCCTCGAGAACAAATCCATAATTCGCTGCAAAAGGAAGCGTATGTGAAAAGCCCCAGTCCTTGCTCAAGACCGATCCATCCGTTGAAGTATTAAGGTAAACGAAGAGGTCTGCTCCTTCCGAGGTAGATTTCCAATCGGTTCCATCCCATCCAATGTAGAGATTGGATGCATCCCATGTCATGTGCAGGTCGATGTTGCTGCTTGACATCAACTCGTCAGCGCTCCAATCGATCAAATCACCATCCACTGTGATGGTAGAAGGTGTCTGTGAAGTGGCAAAACCACTCAAGGTTGAAGTTAAGAAAAGGAGCGACAATACCACAGCACTTCTTCGCATGGCTTGACCGTAGATATGATAATTTGAAAGACTTTGCAATGTTTTGATGGAGACAGGTCACCAAAGTGGAATTCTCTGTCACTTGACATCACTGCCATCGAAGAAGTTGTCCGAAGGGCATCGATTTGTTGACTGGCTGAAAGAAAACGGATTCTCATTTTGGCAAATGTTGCCCCTCACACCGCCTGACAAATACCGCTCGCCATATGCTTCACCATCGGCTTTTGCAGGATGGAGTGACCTGGCCGACTCGGAACAGAACTTTCCAATGGAGCAGGATGCATATTGGTTGAAGGATTGGGCTTTGTTTTGTGCAATCAAAGAGAATCAAGGTGGTAAACCTTGGTATGCATGGCCGGAGCCTCTCAAAAACCGAAATCCTGAGGCGTTGGCAGAGTTTGACCCACTGCTCAAACCATACATCCTTCAGCAACAAGCGTTCGCTGCAGAATGGGATGCATTACGAACACATGCGAACAACAACAGCATCAGAATGATTGGCGACGTGCCAATTTTCATCGCTCACGACTCAGCTGACGTCTGGGCGCATCGGGAATTGTTCCAACTTGATGAGGACGGTTACCCCACCTACATCGCCGGTGTTCCGCCGGACTACTTCAGCGAAACTGGACAGGTTTGGGAAACAGTCCTGTACAACTGGGAGGCGCATGAACAAGACAACTGGAGATGGTGGGAAGAACGTATGAAGCGAATGTTTCGCATGTATGACATCGTACGCATCGATCATTTCCGTGGATTTCATTCCAGTTGGGCCATACCCTATCCAGAAGAGGTTGCAACAAACGGCCATTGGCAAAAGGGTCCTGGAGACAAATTGTTCGATCATCTGATGACTCTCGTTGCCTCACCTGATCAAATCATTGCAGAAGATTTGGGCATTATTCCAGAAGAAGTCATCGAATTCAGACGGCGACACATGCTACGTGGCATGAGTGTACTTCAATTTGGATTCTCGGATGACATCAACACCAACCCTCACCATCCGAACAACATTCGAGAAGATCAAATTGTGTACACTGGAACGCACGATAACAACACAGCAGAGGGATGGTTTGGCTCTGCCTCCGATGATGAACAGGAACAAGTTCGTTCACTTGCACTTGAAGATGAAACAACCTCGCAGACATTGATTCGCCTCGCACAATCTACGGACTCGCCAATTTCCATCATTCCTCTCCAAGATTACCTCGGTTTAGGTGAAGATGCGAGAATGAATGTCCCCGGTCAAAAAGGTAAGAATTGGGGATGGAAATTTACTTGGCAGGATCTCATTGGGTGATGCAAGCAACAAAGAACTCATAACCTGATTTGACGAGCACAACCCATGCCTGTGGTGGGGTATTTCACAGCAGAAATTGGACTCTGGTCGGAACTCCACACGTACTCCGGTGGATTGGGTGTCCTCGCTGGAGACCACGTCAAATCAGCAGCAGATGCCGGCATTCCTCTTGTTGGTGTCACACTCCTCTACCACCAAGGCTATGCACGCCAACACATTGACAGAAATGGCATCCAGACAGAAACTTTCCCAGAATTCGATCCAAGCAATCACTTGACAAAAACAGACATGACGATTACTCTAGCGCTCGATGGCCAATCACTGTCGGCTCATGTTTGGAAGGCCGACATCGTCGGACAATCAGGACACGTTGTTCCTGTATATTTCATCGACACGCATCATGAATCAAATACTTCAGAACATCAAAGTCTCTCCTCAAGACTCTATGGAGGAGACGATGACATGCGGATTCGACAAGAATATGTCCTCGGCGTTGGTGGTGTCCAGTTGTTCGATCACCTTGATGTCGAAATGCAGGGCTTGCATTTGAATGAGGGGCACTGCACCTTTGCCATGCTCGAACTCCTGAATCGAGGATGGAGCAGAGAAGAGTTGGCAAGGCGAAGTCTGTTTACGACGCACACTCCAGTGCCCGCTGGTCACGACCGCTTTGAGTGGAGCTTGGTCGAACAGGTTGTGGGGGACATCTTGCCAAGGGATGCACGTACATTGGTTCGGAATGCTGGCGACTCAGAAAGAGGCGCTCGATGCTCAATGTCACATCTTGCAGTTGCCCTCTCAACATCGGTGAACGCTGTATCGAAGTTGAATGCTGATGTTGCTATGACCATGTTCGATGAACAAGTGATTCAGCCTATCACCAACGGCGTTCATCACATTACGTGGACGTCCCCGATCATGGCTTCGTACTTCGATCAACATCTGAATGGATGGAGAACGCATCCTGAATCGATTGCCAATGCCAAGACATTGCCGACAGAGGAACTCAACCAAGCTCGAGCAACATCTCGCGCTCAGCTCCGAGACTATGTTCTCTCAACCACTGGGGTTGAACTTTCACCGGATCGATTGACGATTGGATTTGCGCGAAGGTTTGCAACGTACAAGCGTGCAAATCTCGTGTTCAAAGATTTGGACCGATTGTGTAGGATTGGGGCTGGAAAAATTCAGTTCGTCTTCTCCGGGAAGGCTCATCCGAGAGATCAGGGAGGAAAACAACTGATTCGAGACATTTTTGAGTCAGCAGAGCAAATCGCTGACGAAATTCCAGTTGCTTTCATCGAAAATTACGACATGCACACCGGTTTAATGATGACAAGTGGTGTTGATATTTGGCTCAACAATCCAATTCGTCCGATGGAAGCGTCTGGAACATCTGGAATGAAAGCAGCCATGAATGGTGTTCCGAACTGCTCCATTCTTGACGGGTGGTGGCCAGAAGCATGCATCCACGGTGTGAATGGATGGGCCATTGGCAATGCAGAAGATGACCGGGATGATGATCGTGATGCTGAGAACATCTACAAGGTGTTGGAGAACGATGTACTTCCTCTCTGGGAGGAAGATGGCGATGGTTGGTCGAACATGATGAAGGCAAGCATTGCAGCATCAGCTGGATTCACTGGCCATCGTATGATTCAAGATTATCTTGAATTCTACAATCAATTTACTTGATCGCTCCAATCAATTTCATCGAACTCATTCGCTTTCCCTTTACCCTTTTTTCCAGAAAAGACTAGGACAAGGGCTGCGATGACAACGACGCCAATCAACAAGGAGCGTGTCATTGTTATCGCAGATGATTTCGAGTCCGAGGTTCCTTCCGTTTCACAAGGAGCACAATCGACCACAGGACATGGTTCATCGGCTGCAACCTCGAACCCATCTCCACAACATCCTTCACACGTTTTCATTTCACCGGGAGTGGACTGACTTCCATCCATTTCATTGTCCGGATTAGGTGATTGTGTTTCATTGTTCAAAGTCGATTCGTTTGTCGTTTCGTTCGTTTGTGTTGTCGTGTTTGTTTGATTGGTCGGACTTGGTTCCTCACAACTTGGACAACATTCTCCCTCTGCAGCAGGTATCGTGGTCCATCCTTCAGGACAAGCATCACAGAACACATCGCTGCAAGGATCGGTGTCGTACTGACAACTGCCATCATCTTCTGTTGCATTAGTATCATAATTTGTAGCCGTGCTATCCATACAGCCGAGAATTGGTTCAGGTGGATACTCACAGGAGCCATCATCTTCTGTCGCAGATGCGTCAAAGTTTGTTGCTGTTTGATCGGTACACCCGTATACGGGAGATACGTCAACATCTGCATCAAGTTCGATGACCGTCACGGAATGTGCATCAACGGAAAGTGTTCCACTCTGCATCAAGGAAGAACCGAAACGGACAACATCGTTGCTTGCAAATCCATTGACAGTTGTTGGCGCTCCACGGTTGAGAACAACGGACATGACCTGGTCTTCGTGCGTCATGTTGTAGACAAGGAGATTTGACATCGCCAATCTTGTGCTGTATTCACCCCGCTGTAAGGCAATCGAATTAGAGCGTAATTGACCAAGTTCAGAGATGTTCTCAAACAATTGAGATTCCATCGGACTCCACGAACTTGCGTTTCGGTACATGTGACGATTGTCAGGGTCTGCACCTCCGTACTCCCCATATTCGTCACCGTAGTAAAGCAATGGAGCACCAGGTGTGGTCAAAAGCCACCCATAGGCTTGCAAAGCAGCATTGTACGCAGATGCATCACCAGGCTGTCCCGGAAGACCATCCTCTGCCCATTGATTGAACGCATCGTTGGTACCAGTATCTGCTCGACTCGTCAATCGAGGAACGTCGTGACTACCCACATAAGGCACCATAATCGAACCATCGAGGTATTGATCCTGACTTCGGTTGGTCCAATAATCGAGATGCATGTAGTTCTCGTTTCCTGAAACGAACACGTTGTCAACAACAGCATGATACAACACGAAATCAGCTTGGCCATCCAATCCATCTGGACCCATGTATCCGTTGATTGTACCGTATTGTTCCTGGTTGTCTACGAGTGAGTGACCTGCCCATCCCATGGCAGTCTCTCCCTTGAGGTAATAATCGGTTCCAACTGTTTCAAAGCGTTCGTTCACTTGGGCGACCAAGTTTCGAGTCGCCAAGTCTTCGACGTGTTTGACCGCATCAACCCTTAATCCATCGAGATCGTAGGTTTCCAACCACCACAATGCATCATCAATGAATTGCTCAGAGGCATCTCGAATTTTCCAATTGACATCTGGCATATACGAGGTGAATTGGCAATCAAGCCGGTGCTCGGTCCAGTCACAATTTGCACTACCACAGATACAACCTGCATTGAACCACTCAGGATTGTCTTCGTAGTAGGTGTGCTGCTCATGGACGTGGTTTACGACAAAGTCCATCATGACACGAATGTCATGGTCGTGGGCTGCTTCGACCAATGCATGAAGCTCCTCCGCTGTTCCTAATTTCGGTTCAATACCGCGTGGCTCGGTTGGCCAATATCCGTGGAAAGCAGAAACGTCGTGTACACCATCTGCAGCTTTACCCGTTCCATTGGCTGCAGTATTGAATGGCGAAAGCCAAAGTGCTCCAACACCCAAGTCATCGAAATAACCAGATTCAATCATTTGCGTGACACCTGCAAAGTCACCGCCCTGCCAATCAGCCCCCTGGGCAGCACCAACCATGGGCTCATCGTTCGAGGTGTCTCCATTCACAAAACGGTCGGTCATGACCATGTAGATGAGAGCATCCTGCCAAACGAAATCAGCAGAAGGTCCTGTCCAGAATGGAACAAGTAAGTCATAGGCAGGATTTCCATCAACATCAAATCCATCGATTTTCAGAGAATGTTTCCCATCTTCCAATCCACTGACATCGTAGGTCCAAGTGCCTTGTTGGGCATCCCAAACGGCTCCGGTGATTGCAGAGGGCGTACCACTGAAGGCTGCTCCTGATGAACCAGGATGATACGAGACAACCAGAGACTGAGCAACAAGTTCAGCACTGAAGTGGGGACGTGTATGATCTCGCACACGGACTAGAGAATTCTCGATATCGCCACAATACGAACGTTCGGGATTCATTGGATCGAAGATGTATTCTCCATCAACGATGAACTTGTAACAGTACAATCCTTCCTGAAGATCGACCTCAGCGCTCCAAATACCATTTTGTTCCGTCATCGGAACTGGAACACTCCAATTCCATTCACCAACAACGGATACCTCGGTTGCAAAGCCTTTGAACGAAAACGACGTCATTGGAGATGCCGAGTGGGATGATGCGCGAACATCGTTCGACGAAAGTGGAGAGAAGAGGACGAGAATCATCATCAAAATCAAGAATCGTGCCGCGGTTTTCATTCCTGAACCTCCGATTGATGGGGTTGATTAAACAACGAATTCGCTGTGTCGACCAAATCATCGATGTGCTTGCACAAGAACGAGCGAACAAACTCGTTCGCAGGATTATGGTAGGCATCCAGTGGTGCACAATGTTGCTGCAACTCACCTTTGTCAAGAATCGCAATTCGGTCTGCAAGCGTCATAGCTTCGATTTGATCGTGTGTGACGTAAATGGTCGTTGTTCCAAGTTCATCGTGCAAACGACGAATCTCGTTCCTCATTTGATGTCGTAATTCTGCATCGAGATTGGAAAGTGGTTCGTCCATCAACAGAACCTTTGGCCTTCGAACCAATGCACGACCAAGTGCAACTCGTTGTCGTTGGCCACCACTCAACTCCTTCGGTTTTTTATCGAGATGACCGTCAAGTTCCAGTAAATGGGCAATTTCTTTGACACGGTTCGAAATCTCCTGTGCCTCCAGTTTCTCAGTTCCCTTCATCATCCTCAGTCCGAATGAGAGGTTGTCACGAATGGACATGTGTGGATACAGTGCGTACGATTGGAACACCATGCCAAGACCACGTGCTCCAGCAGGAAGATGATTCACCTTCATGCCGTCAATCCGGATGTCGCCTTCTGTGACGTCCTCAAGGCCTGCAAGCATCCGTAGAGTCGTTGACTTTCCACATCCAGACGGCCCGAGAAGAACCAAGAATTCCTTATCTTTGATGTCCAAGGACAAGCCCTTCACAGCTTGGAACCCATCATCGTATTGTTTGTTCACATTCTCAAATTCTACGCTTACCATATGCTCACCCTTTGACGCCACCTGCCGATAATCCATCGATCAAGAATTTCTGGAAGAAAAGGAACAACAGGGCAACCGGTAGGCTTACGAGCAAACTGGCTGCAGCAAAATCACCCCATGCTTGCCCAGTTGAGGAAATAAGCGAAGCCAATCCAACCGGAAGCGTGTACATATCGTTCGATGTGTTGAACGTCAAAGCAAGCAAGAACTCGTTCCATGCCGCCAAGAAACTGAACAAGGCTGTCACGGCAATGGCTGGCGTCGACAAAGGTAAGACAACTTTTGTGAACACTTGGAATTGATTGCATCCGTCGAGTGCAGCAGCCTCCTCAAGCTCTCGAGGTATGGTATCAAAGAATCCCTTCAGCATCCACACGCACAGTGGTAAGGCTGTAACACAGTAGGCCAGAATGAGACCCAAGTGTGAGTTTAGAAGTCCCAGCGTCTTCATGACCAAGAAGTATGGAACGAGAATAATAATCCCCGGGAACATTTGCACCAACAGGAACGAGAACATCGAAACATCGCGCCCAGTGAACTTGTAGCGACTGAAAGCATAACCAGCAGGTATAGCAATGAACAGACCGAGAAGGGCTGTCCCAATACTCACGATGAGCGAATTTGTTAACCATGTCCAAAACGAATCTCCGTTGAGAATTTTTGAGAAGTGTTCCGTCGTAAATGAATCCCCAATCTGACCACCGAGAGCATTGCCTTCAGAGAAGGCAATATCGATGATCCAAATCAACGGAATCACTGTGATAGCAACGAAATGAAGCAACGTGATGTGGGTTGAAGTTTCATGGAATTTCTTGGACAAAGCCGCATTTCGCATCAAACCGTATTCAATCGCTGAATCGGACAGTTTCCTCGATGTCCAAACCGTCACAGGTCGTCCTGATAACCAGAACAGCGTCAAGCCGGATGGAATCAAGCTCCAACAGTGAATCCAAATGTTAAACACCGTCGATTCAGTTCGCAAGAGGCGGTATACGGCAATTCCGAGAAGAATGGCACTCAAGACCAGACTGAGATTTCTGCGAACATGATCACTAACATTTGGAAGCGATGCACGAAGAGCTGCGAATAGAAGACACGATACGATACCCAGGAGAAGCAAGTCCGATTCAGCCCGGAGATAATCGACAGTCAGAAGGAGCACATTGACGAGGAAGGCTGCGACAAGCCATCGTCTCAACATCACAATTTCCATTGGCACATACCACCAACGCATGTCTGTCGAATCCGTCATGCTACCGCCTCCGTCGCATTGGTTTGTTTCATGTATCGCCAAGAGAATGCAAACAGCATCAGGAAGATGATGACCGACCACGCGGCAGCAACACCATAAGCACCTTCCCGGAAGGCAACATCGTAAACATACGTGATCAAAATGTCCGTTTGACCGGGTTGGCCAAAGTACAGATTCGGTCCTCCATCGGTCATCAGATAAATCACGTTGAACATATTGAACGTCCATATAAATCCGAGAAGTGTAAGCGGAATCAATGCACTACGCAAGTTGGGTAACGTGAGATGTCGGAACGCCGCCCACCCAACAACCCCATCCAATTCAGCTGCTTCGTACATATCCTTTGGAATGGATTGCAATGCACCGCTTATGGACATCATCATAAATGGAACACCCAGCCAAATATTGACGAGAATAACAATAATTTGTGCTCCAGTAGGATCTGAAAGGAAGTCAATGTTGGTACCGAGCAAGTCGTTCACAAATCCATCTGGCTGGAACATACCTCTCCAAACAAGGACGGAGATGTACGACGGAACAGCCCAAGGTAGTAGCAAGAGTGTTCGATATGCAACCTTTCCGTGAATACGACTTCGGTGGAGCATATTGGCAAGGAACAGCCCAATTCCGATGTGAGCCGAAACGTTCACAACAGTCCAAACCAGTGTGAACAACGTGACGCGGAGGAATCCTTCAGCGGAAAAGACCTCAACGAAATTGTCGAGGCCAATAAACGATTGATCACCAAGTTGCGTTTGATTCGCATCGGTAAAGGCAAGCCAAAAACCGTACAACACAGGATAGAAGGTCAAAATCGCCAAGGCCAGGAGCGCAGGTGCGACATAGAAATGAGCGAGTTTGGATTTTGTACGACCAAGCTTTGAATCGTTCCATTTCGCAAAACTTAGCAAAGCAATCAAAGAAAGGACAATTGCTCCAAGAGCGAAAAGCACTGGAGACGTATCGCCTGCTTCGGGGCGCTCATCAGCAACACTGGTGCGCTGAGTGGTCGAGAAAATCAGGACTTCATCGCCGAACACCTCGATAAGATGGTCTTGCTCAGGCACCATTCCCGTCAAGGTACATTGGATGGTTTTTGTCGAAGCAAATGCGATTCTTTGTTGACCCAATTGGAGCAATTCGTTGACTCCGTCCGTGCATGAATCGTAATCCAATAGCGAACCATTGCTTCCCAACCCAACACGAATTTCAGTGTGCAGAGTGCCATCAACAAAGACATCATACGATGTAGCATTCGTTGTTTCAAATTCGATTGTTATTGTGCGATAACCTTCTGCAAGCGGAAACGGATCTGCTCGGGATATGGATTCAATCTGTTCCTCAAGTTGCTGGTTTGCACCAGAAAGAGCTTCGTCTGTCGAGGCGATGCCTGAATAGGCTTGCTCAAAGGCGGTGGACAACGGATCATAGACAAGAGACATTGCTCTCGTTGTCGGAGCTGGTGTACCCTCTTTTGTTTGCTCAAGGAATCCTGCAAGCACTGCATCATCGTTGATGTCCGAATCCGATTCGAGCGCAACATGCGTCGGCATCGTGTAGGTTTCAACAGCGAATTCTTTCTGAACATCCTCCGATGAAAGCCATAGTGCGAGTTCAGTGGCAGCGACCTTGTTGGCACTTTGCTTGCTAACAGTCCAACCTTTGTAGGTAACGAGTGGAGACATCCTTTCACCCGTACTTTCAACCGTGGGTAGCAGGGTTTGACCAATGTTTAACCGGCTTGCTTCGTAGGTGGCCCAGTTCCATGGTCCATCAAAAATCATCGCAGCTTTCGAAGAGATGAATTGATTCTTCATGCCCTCAATTTGGGTGCCTGTTGCTACAACCCCATGTTCCAACTCAAGATCGAGCATCCAGCGCATCGCATCACTCGAACCGTTGGAATCAAGCGTTGGTTCACCGTTTTCATCAAACAAGGAACCACCAAATCCTTCCTGTATTGGGAACCACCAATAGGCAGTCTTGATAGGGATGGCTAAGCCTTGGACATCTTGGTAGGTGAGCAGTTCTGCTGCATTGAGTAAATCTTGCTGAGTCCATGTTTCATCAGGATAAGCAAGGCCTTGCGCATCGAAGAGTGCTTTGTTGAAGATGAGGGAGAGACAATCCTGACTCGCTGGAATTCCATAAAGAGCATCTCCATAGCGCATCGCTTGCAAAGCCCTCTCTTCGAAAACAGCTCGATCTTGCGGTGTCAGGTGGGGACGTAAGTCTTCCAAGAGAGGGAATCCATCGACTCGGACTTCCCCAATCGCACCCAATTGGTCACTCGATAACCGCATCAGATCAGGTGCTTGTCCACCTTGCGCCGCTGTCATGAACAGTTGATCTGCATTGCCAAAGGGCACCATCGTGACCTCGACCGTGACATTCGGATAAGCAGATTCAAACGATGAGACAGAATTCATGAAGACTTCTTCTTCTTTGCTTTCTGCAGCAAATGTGTGCCAGACCTCGAGAACAATCTCGCCATCAGCGTCTGTTTGTTGAGCATTTTCCTGACTACTACCAAGGCATCCTGAAAGAAAAATCAAAGAAAAAAGCACAATGGCCAGAAGTCGCTTCCGACGGGAAGAACCTCGAGCCACTCCGTTCATGTTGTGTGCTTGAAATACGCCGACTTAAACAGAACGGAGGAACGATGTTCCGTTCAATTTGACTTGTGATATGCAACAGGCAATTGTCCAAGTTGCATCCACTCGAGGTACAGCATACGTTTCATCTCCAATCGTGCACCTTGACGCCAACGTTTTCTCATGGTTCGCTCAGCCTCTCGACTGGGCACAGGAGCGGGTGAAAAGTTGCATGTTGATTCATCGGATTCAGGAATTGGGGCATCTTCCCACTCAACACCCCACAGAATCAGCCAATCAGGAGGTGCGACGCCAAAATCAACCTCGATTTCAGGTTCATCGATGGCCCGTTGTACATCCTCTTTACTTATTTCACCCAAGGCAAGAAGATGAAGCGCCATGGCAGTTCGGCGAACCTGATTCCACAGGAAGGCTTCTCCAATGATTTCGAACCCAACCGTGCGACCATCAACAATCCAAGGTGTACACGAGAGAACGGTCCGAATTGGGTTCTTTCCTGGTTCCAATCGAGCAAAATTGCTTGCATTGTATGTCCCCTCGAATAATTTGAGCCATTCAGCGAAAATGTTTCCCGGATCGTTCCAAAATTCGATGCCCTCGAGACGATAGCGGTAGATGCGATGTACTGCCATCCTCGGATTCCAATCCATAGGAACTTCGCGAACGTCAAGGAACGATATTTCGTCAGGGAGCAAGTCGTCTACAGCTCGTACAAACTTGCGAGGCGTGATGCTGTTCCAAAGCGATTGGGCAACCCGTACTGTCCCACCATTGAGTCGAACGTGAACCCCTGCATCGGTTCGACTCGAAAGAACGAGATTGTGTTCATCAGCATCCTTTGAAATCCAGCCAAGTTTCTCAAATGCGTGAATCAGTTCTCCCTGGACTGTTCGTACATCAGGTTGAATTTGGCTGCCGTGGAACGCATCGCCCAAGTAACCGATTCGGAAATGCAGACGAGTTTCTGCATCCGACATACGTGAACCTCAATCGTCCGAAGTGAGGATTTGAGCAGCTTCTTCAGGAGTGTACCCAAGTCCACCAACAGCCCAAATGAGCGCTTGCTTGACCCAAGGCTGAACCATTGGGTTTGCCTTTTCAGGATCGATCACTTCAATGGTGTCAACGATGTTGCGAGCAGCCATGTACAGGACATCGTCCGTTGGAATGTCCGCCATTTCGAGGCGACGGCTGTAACGTTGGAACTCCTTGACAGCCTGTGGAACACGGCGGCACTCAAGTGCGAACGATGCGAAATCAGCGATGTACTCATCGTTTTCTTCATCAAGTTCCATGGCTTTCTTGTAGGACATCATAATCTTGGTTCCGGGAACAACGTCATCCTGTTCTTCCATGTTGAGCATGTTTGCGAATTCTGCATATGTGTGCTGAAGTATAGCATTGTCACGGTTTGAACGGAGTTTTCCATCAAGATTCTCAACAGCGCCCTTGAGGTCGCCTGCGCGGAACAATTCCATTGCTTCTGCCATTACATCATCGCTCATGTTTCTCTCTCCATTCCTCCCAATTTTTTGGGGTTCTTGAACACAACGGTTCATTCTTGTCCTTCGTTTTGCTGAGTGAGAATCTCTGCAAGGTTGTCCAACTTGGTCGATTGGCTATGCTTTTTGTGCATTTCATTAAGCAGGGTTTTGGTGTCCTCCCAACCACGAATCTTGTAAAAACAGTGTTTTGGATCTGGTCGAACGGTCTTGATGGTTCGTTGATAGAACATCAAAGCGAAAAATGATTTTAGGAAACCTTTCCCTGCTTTTTCGACCGTTGTGTCATTTTCATTTTCAGCCAAATTAGGTGAAACTCCAACACTTCCCCCAACAGATTCTTCGACAATGCCAACACCTGAATCGGTAAGGATGGTGAGTGTAGCAAAACCAGTCATTGTTCCAAATGGTGTACGCTCAACCTGCACTTCGGAAATGCGATCGAACAGGATGCGGCGGTGTGCACGGCTCAGCAAGAACGCATGCTTGAAGATGACAGCATTACTGGTGATAGCATAATCGAAACTTCGCTGATAATAGAAGACAAGAGCCCAGTAACTCAAGGTAAGGGCCAATCCCGAAATGAGGAAATTGTATTTCCAACCAAGGAATGGTTCAACATCTGCATCGGAAAATAAGTCACGAACCAAAGCAATGAGACCATCGATTTGAATCAGGACAGGTAAGAGTGTCGCAAGAAGCAACCATACCGTCACCCACTTGCCAGAGGTTGATGTATTCATCATTCTGTTAAACCATGTCAAGGTTGCCATGACCAGTACAAAACCGAATGGAAGTTTGGATCCACCCAATCCCATGACCCAGACAATGAATTTGGCAATCCCTCCTGAATTCTCGTTCAACAATGCATCAGGTTTCCAGAACAACATGTGAACGCCGAAGACAATCAAACCAAGAACGTACATGCTCATGAAACCAACAGGGCTTGGAGACTTCGTAAGAAGTACCTCTTCGCCTTCAATGAGTTTGAATCGATTTTTCATCACTTCATCATTGGTTGGGCCTTCAGCCTTTTCTTGTGTATCAACATCGACGCCTCCCGGCTCTTCGGATTGTACTTCTTCATCGGTCATGTGCTTGCACCGTTATGTTCTCAGCACACAAGCACATAAGCCCTTTGCCGTAAGTGGGACAAAAAAGGCATCATCTCGCTAATGAAGCAAACCCCAACTGTGTTCCGCATTACCACGAATCCAATCGTACATGGCTTCACGCCTTACTCCATGCTCGTCCGTAATCGTGAGCGATTCTACTTCGAGAGGATATTCGTTGTAAGTCAAGTGTGACCAGACGCCTCCGCGCGTGGGTTGATGAAAGTCCCAGTAGGCACGTGCAACGGCCTTTACAGTGGCGTCGATGGTCGTTCGACCATTCTTGAGTTTCACATGGAAGCGTGGAAGGTTGTTGTCTTGACGGTCCTTTTCCACACGAACACGCTTGAAGCGTTCGCTTCTTCCATGGACAGCATCATGGAACAGACCACCTTGACTTACGGCAATGTGAGAGACATCTCGCCGCTTCCATTCGCGATGATCTCGACTTAGGATGGTTGTCGAGAGGTGAGGCAGGAACCAATCAAGATACGACCCGTCAGAAAAATGAAGAACACCCCAATACCAAGGAACACTCGGAGCTTGGACGCAGACTTTTTGAAAATATGCGGTACCACTCACATCTTTACCATCGATGATTCCTGAAACCTTCGTGCCGTGCAATCGAAGGATGTCATAACCAAGTGACCCAAGGTAGGTAGCGGTTGCCTCACGAGCCGTCGACATGGCAGGATTCCATGGTGTCATCTTCAATTGAATGGATTGGACTGCTTCATGTTCGATATCCAAGTTGAGCCAAAATTGTGAGCGATCAGGTAGCATACCCATCGAGCAATCGCCTCCCAGCAGTGGGACGACAGCTCCTCCACCTTGGCCTTCCTTGCCTGGCCATGATGTATGGTTGGAGGGAAGAACCACCATATCACAGACTTTGGCAATAATTTCGTCATGCATAACCGAACCATCGAACCACCATGCACAAACCATACCATCGATTTGAATGGCTCCTTGATCATCGAACCCAGGCGTCCCTTTTGGCTTCCATTCCACATCATTGATTTGAACATGGTCGTTTTCTTTGGTTGACCAAAGAACCATCAGTTGTTTACCCGCCATGGGATGTTCATCATCATCGAGCATAACGAGCCACCACCACCAATCCCATGTGAGATGTTCAATGGGTGGACGTTGATTCAACGTCCAAAGAGTTGAAAAATCGCCAGCAAAGGTTTCCATCCTATCCCTCACACAATCTCTTTGGATTTGAAAATCAGTTGTCCAATGAACCAGAAAAACGTAGCTTGGAACACTAGAACGACCACAGAAACAACAGTCGTCGCATAGGGCCCCAAACCGAGACCAAGGTCGGATTGCGCCCATTCCAACGCACCATAACCTGGCAATTCATTGCCACCACCAAAGAAGAAAAAGCCATCAGGATTCGAACCCCCTGCCCATGACCCTGCCTCGGTGAACATCGCCATATCTGGCCATACTAGATAGGCGCCAGAATCAATGATGCTCATCGACCAACCGACAATCGACATTCGAAGGAAACTTGATTCAGGTACAGACATCGAGAGCAACGCCATTCCAAGCTCCCAAGCTGCAATCGGGAGGGCGAGAATGATTCCGTACTTCCAGAGAACGCCCAAGAAAGCGAACAACATCCCGTACACGAGTGTCGCAAGTAAGGCAGCAATGAGGATTGAAAACCACACACCCAAATCTGCGAACCTGAAGAATTGGTCACCTGGCCCCATGAAGCCTGAAACAAGTGCAAGGAGGGTGCAGACAACGAGAAGATAGGGCCAAACGATAGCGAGATATCCAAGCATTCGATAAAGGAAAATTTCACCTCGAGCGATGGGCTTCGCCGTCATGTATTGCATCGTCCCGGAAGTCATTTCTTCTCGAATAAGACCCGTTGCGAGGAACAATGGTATGAAAATGCTCAGTAAGAACACAAATCCGAGTTTACCGATTCCAAGAATGAATGCTCGATGTTGAGCTTCCTTACCGTATCGATCTTCATCTGGATCTTCATCGACATTTGGGTCGGCATAGACGAAATAGGTACCACTGTTAGCATCATAGACAAGAAGAATGTTGCATTGAATACCATCGCCATTGTCGTCTTTTTGGCTTGGTAACAACGATGAATCCGTACAATCACCATCATTATCGTATCCCGTTTTGACCGTTGAAGCATCGGAATAATCCCAATCATAGTCGTCTTCGTTGATGTACATCGATGCTGGCTCAGGTTCGATTGAAGGCGACAATAATCCAGGGTGCGACATTGAATCGTAAATGTCCGTGCCATACTTGATTTCCTGACCGTTTACGTAACCATCACCATCCCAATCGTAGGAATCACCATCGTTATCGATTGCTTCAATCTCGGTATTCATCGCATCGATGTAAAAGAGGAGTACGACCGAAATGGCGAGGAATCCAACCCCCAGGACAACCCATGTGGACAATCGGGTACGGTATTGCCGCATGGTAAATTCAGCAATTGCTGTTGCCTTTCGATCGAGCGAGGTCCAAATGGTCTCACCGCGTTCCTTTTCCATCAACGAAGCCCCCCTGTGAGATATCCGAGGATGGATTGTAGGTC
>CALDQY010000137.1 GCA_937911445.1 uncultured Rhodobiaceae bacterium
ATTCACTTCTTTGAGGCCCATACCGCTCACGCCGATGAGGCAGATGCGACACGTCAAATTGAGCAAGACTTGGAAATTGTCGACCGACTCATGGACAAATTATGCTTGCCAATTATCAAGGCTAAGCGTCCCGTTTGGGATACGTTCCCTGGTGCACACTACACCATCGGTATCGATGCAGTGATGCCAAATGGCCGTACTCTGCAAGTAGCAAGCTGCCACCATTACCTCGATCAGTGGGCAAAGGCATTCGATATCACATACGAAAATCTTGATGCAAAGCAACAACACGTCCATCAGACAACCTATGGGATGTCCGAACGGCTGCTTGGAGCTGTCGTCGGTATGCATGGCGATGATTCTGGGTTGATTATGCCACCTGCCATAGCACCATGGCAAGTGGTTATTTGTCCAATGATTCGTAAGAATTCAGATGTTGATACTGTTGCCATTTCCCATGATGTCGCTGAAACACTACGAAACGCTGGATTACGAGTCCATGTGGATGATCGAGATCTTCACCCAGGACAGAAATACTACGATTGGGAAATCAAAGGTGTTCCACTTCGATTGGATATCGGCCCTCGTGATGTAGAACAAGGGACTGCATTTGCAGCGAAGCGAACAGGCGGAAAGCAGCCTCTGCCAATGGATACAATCGTTCAATCCGTCAATGAAGTACTCAACGAAATTTCAGATGTTCTACGAGAACGTTCGACTGCACATATGACGCATGTTATTCAACCATTACCAGCGTTTTCCGAAGACAACGGTGACTGGACCATGAACGGTGAAATTAACGAAGGACACATCTACGAACTTCCATTCGATGGTTCTGACGCCCATGCAGAGATTATAGAACGGACAACTGGTTTGACATTCCTCGGCGATTCGACCGATGAATTTGCAGAGGAACGGCCGTGTCACATGAGTGGTACGCCAACGAAGCGTCGTGTGTTACTAGCAAAGACCTACTAAACTTGTAGAAACTCAAGAATTCGTTCTGGCGGCCTGCCTACAACACCTTGTCCATTCAAGACCAGAACTGG
>CALDQY010000138.1 GCA_937911445.1 uncultured Rhodobiaceae bacterium
GACCCGGATCTCAATGACGCATTCCAGACTCCATTCTACCCAGTCGGTGACCTCGGTGCTCTCGATGGTAGTCAAGACGGCCAGACATATTCCAACAATGTATCGGATTATTGGAACATGGTCTTTTGGCACAACCCATTTTCAGACATGATGATCGATTACAACGGATACGATGGTACAACCAACCCACCAACTCCAGGAAACGTACCAGAGTTCTACTGGTTCCTCTTCGCTCGCTGGTCATCGTACAACGGTGGTAATGAGTGGGATATTGACAGTGATGGCGACTCACTCGTCAATGGATTGGACATCGACCAAGATGCAGACGGTATGCCAGATTGGTGGGACCAAGACGAAGGAAACGACGGTATCATGGATGTTAACGACGTGAAGATGGGCGGTACATTCAACATGAGCGTTTGTGGTCACACTGTTGGAAACCTCGGACAAGGATTTGTTTGCGGATATGCCTACGCTATCGCCTATCAAATGCCACTGAACGGCGTTACCGCACAATTCGGTCTCCCGTATTCAACACGTCCTGACGCTGTGATTGACCAAGGTGCAACAGCAGGTGGACAATCTGGAAACTGGTCCTGTACACCTGGTGCTCAGGGCGGTTGTTGGCATTACGACTTCGGTGGCGACGGCGTCATCGACTCAGCAGTTTCATTCACACAAATGCAGAACAATCGCGATGCATTCGTCACATGGATTGGACTTACAACAGGCATCTGGCAATGGAATTCTGACAACGGGCCAGAAGCGGACTTCCCTGATGAACTGGGAGCCGATCTCGACAAGAACGACGTCGATGGTGACACCGATGGTGACTTCTTCAACGATACCATCGACCTCGACGACGACTACGACTCCATCTTTGACTGGTTTGACGTCGATGACGACAACGACGGTCTTTGGGACTATTTTGAAATCGATACAAACGACGATCTGGATGACGATACGGGTCAGAACAATGGCAATTTCTTCTCAGGAAGCAACTGTATCGACAACGACGACGATGGAAACGATGCTGACGCAGATGGGGACGGTTTCTACCAAGCCGTTTGGGACCGCGGTGTCATGACGCTTGGATTGCAACAACCGCGGGTATACGACGTTGACAACGACAACGACGGTGTTCCTGACGGTGAAGATCCAGAC
>CALDQY010000139.1 GCA_937911445.1 uncultured Rhodobiaceae bacterium
CAATGGACAAGGCCTTAATCGAGAAGCAAACGATGGAATCTATACGGCTGCTGCATCCGTTCGAACATCAACACCAATCAGCGCACACGAAATTTTCGTCCAAGCATCCGATTCCTTTGGTGATGCAGCAGCACCTACGTCGTTCGTTGTTTTCGTTGAGGAAACCGATGATGGCCTCATTGGTACAAATGAGGGCGAATTACCGCTGACATTGATTGCAATCGTCGCTGGTATCGCTCCAATTCTCGTGGGCTTGTTCGTGTTCCTGCGACAACGTCAACCGCCGAAGGATTACGAAGACCGATTCGGGTTTCAATGAGCAACAAATTGCGCCGACAATCGTTTATACCCCTGCTCGGTGGGTTGGTTGCTACCTGCGAGCGTAGTGTAGTGGTTATCACCGGGCGTTGCCAACGCCTGAACCCGGGTTCGAGTCCCGGCGCTCGCACCAAAATCAATTGAAAGAGGCTTTACATACTGCTTGTACAATGTCATTGTATGACCGAACCTCGCGTTGTTTACGTCGGCAAAAAACCCTCATTCTCGTACGTCAAAGCTGTCCTCATGGCTATGCAAGAAGGGGAACGACTGGTTCGCTTACAAGCGCGAGGACAAGCCATTAGCCGGGCAGTCGACGTTGCTGAAATTTGTCGAAGGCGACATGGAATCATTGCATCCATGCTTCCAGAAAAAGTGAGCATCGTCAACATCGTTACGGATTCAATTGAACTTGAAGATCACGATGGCCGAAGCAAAACGGTCAGCAGCATGTACATTGAATTGCTTGGCGAGGGCGAAATGGCCGAAGAAGAATGATCACAATTGAGACAAACGTCGCTCAATTTCACTTGCTGTTGTTTCGAACACGTCCAACGATTGTCCGACAGGGTCATCCAGTCCCCAATCTTCATCGATCCGCATGGCAGGACAAGAGACGCCACAACCCATGGAAATAACCATGTCAAAATCTTCAGCCTTGAACAAATCAACCGATTTTGGCTTCAACCCCTCTGTCTCAATTCCCTTGGATTCCAGAACGGTGATGGCGTTTGCAGAGACTTGTCCTGCGGGGTGCGTTCCAGCACTTGCAGCCTCGTGTCCAAGATGACGAGCGATGCCTTCAGCCATCTGGGATCGGCATGAATTTCCTACACAAACGAACAGCAGTCGCATGTTTTGACCTTGGTGACGGAACTTATCAAGGTTGACTCCTTAGAACCTTTAGGAAGGTGTGAGAAGTGAAAGCAATCGTTGGGTTTTCCTCGACCTATGTTCTTCTTTTCGTTCTTCACATCGTCTTCGCAGCGAACGATTTGGAACACTTGTTCCGCATCGTTGTCACTCTTCTCGCTGCCATGACGTTCTTTTGCGCCCCATTCCTTTGGCTCATCGATTCAACCATGAAGCAATCTCTACGAATTGGTTACATTGCGAGCGTACCGCTCTCGATTGGTATCGCTTACGCCTATACAGACATGGAGTTCCAATTGGGTGCAACGTTCCTCGCCATCATTGCAACGAGCGTGACACATGGCGCATGGTGGTTGTTCATGAGGGGAAAATAAACGCATTGAAGTAGGCAGAACAAGTGGAAAGGGTATGTCCGATTCTCCGGTTTCAATGCACAACCCAGGAAACGATGCTCCTGCAGAAGCACCAGCAGCGCCTGATGCCGCAGCTCAAAAGCAAATGGAACAAGCCTATGCCCAAATGAAGCGAAAGATGGCTATGGCCGAAATTGGGAAGAAAATCAAGCACAAGATCATGGTCCTTTCTGGAAAGGGAGGTGTCGGTAAATCCACCGTCTCCACCGGCCTTGCTCTTGCCCTTGCACAACAAGGTCACAAGGTTGGTATTCTTGATATCGATATCACTGGCCCAAACGTTCCAAAGATGATGGGACTCGACGGACGTAAGTTGCACGTCGAAGCTGGTCGAATCCATCCTGCACAAGGGCACCTCGGTGTGAAAGTCATCTCTATGGCGTTCCTGCTTGAAGATGAAGATACCCCAGTTGTATGGCGTGGCCCAATCAAACTCGGAGCGATTCAACAATTCATCGGCGACGTGGAATGGGGCAACCTCGATTACCTGATCATCGATTTCCCACCAGGCACGTCCGATGAACCATTGACCGTTGCTCAATCACTGCCGGATATTGACGGGATGGTCATCGTTACAACACCACAAGACGTTGCACTTCTCGACAGTCGTAAATCCATCTCCTTCGCATCCTCGCTGAAGGTTCCTGTTCTTGGTGTCGTTGAGAACATGAGTGGATACACCATCCAAGGCAAAGGAACACCAGGTTCTGACATCGAGATTGCCGCACCAGCAGGGCGCACACTTCGAGCAACATGCGATGATGAAGGTCGATTCAGTGTCACCTTGGACATCTTCAAAGAAGGCGGTGGACGCTCCACTGCTGAGGAATTCGGCGTACCGTTTCTTGGAGCATTGCCCTTTGACCCGGGATTCGTTCGAGGCGGCGATGATGGAGTTCATCGTATCGTGAGCGAACCAGAAGGCGCATCTGCAACGGCCTTCTCCCACGTTGTCGCA
>CALDQY010000140.1 GCA_937911445.1 uncultured Rhodobiaceae bacterium
AAAAAATACCAAATCGGTGGTTTCAAAGGGAAGGACTGTGGCGTCTGAATCAGCGAGGTGGGGTAGTCTGGATATCCCGTCGGGCTCATAACCCGGAGATCGATGGTTCAAATCCATCCCTCGCTACCACTCAAGAATACTGATAGTAGTCGTGTTTTGGTTGCAAGGAATCCATGGCAGATTGCAGCCGTTCATTTGCAGCCTGAATCCCATTGGCAATTTCATCGCATTCTCTGCGGATTCGTTTGGCTTGTTCTGCGCACTCTGTATGTCCATATGAACATGTTTCAAGAATGGCCAACACCGGATCAATCTGACTTCCAGGTGCATGTTCTGGTTTCAGATGGTACGCTCCGTTTTCCAAGATGACGGGGCCTGCGGATTGCACCGCAATTGCGAGTGTCTTGCAAAGTTTGGTCTTCGCTCCATCGACTTGACAGGCTGCAACGAGGGCAGCGATGTTCCCTTGCGTCTCCTTGTGCGCTTTCAAATAGAATTTCTTCGCCTTGGATGTTTTTCCTGCTTTTGCAAACACGCTTCCAATCGTACGATAGTCCTGCTCAATTGGCGTCAGTTTCGAAAGGAGTGTTGGTGCTGTTTGCGAGAGGACTTTTTCCAATTTCTTTCGCTCGCGAAGGAGAACAGAAGTCGCTTGAATGGCAAGTTTGCTCTTGCCGCGTATCGATAGCACTTTGGCCAAAATTCGAACGCCTTTGACGAGCAAGGTTTGTTTTGCCCCATCTCGCTGCTTGTTGGCGAGTAACATGGACGTGAATTCGCTTGCCATGACCTCGACCATTTCATGTCGTTCTTCTTCGAAATACCGAATCATCTGTGCGAGCGTCTGGTTCGGATCGGACATACCAAACACGAAACCACCTCATTGTCCATGGTTTGCTGCCGTCAAAGTTGTTGTTTCAACAACACCTGATACAGTCCGAACGTTTCGCAGGACAAGGTCAGATAATTGTGAAAAATCTTCGACGACCACCTTGCAATACACATCGTATTCGCCGAACAGCACCATGGCTTCTTCGATTTCAGACATCCTGCTGAGTTCCTTGACAACGTCTTGCTCTCGGCCGGGCTCCGTCGTGAGTAGGACAAGGGCGATTGCGGCCATAGCATACCATTCCAAACCTCATGTTTAATTCTTCACGTCGTTTGGTTGTACCGATGAGCATGCAGCCTCGCGTCATTGCCCTCACCGGTTCGCCGGGAACTGGGAAATCGACGCTCGCCTCACGCTTACAAAAGGAAGGTTTGACGATCATTACACTCGAAGAAGTAGCGGAAAGTGTTGATGCCCTTTCCCAATTTGAGGCGTTGCGCGAGGTCGAAATCTCGAAACTTGCCGAATGGAAATGGGAGGGCAACAGTCACTGCGTGATTGATGGGCATCTCTCTCATCACTGCTCGATCGATGCAGTAATCGTACTTCGGTGCAATCCAATCGAGCTGCGCCATCGGCTTGAACAACGCTCGAGTTACGGGTCACATAAAATTGAATCGAACGTAGAATGGGAACTTATTTCCGGCGTATGGGCTGATCTTGTAGCACTGCATCCACATGCAAATGTGATCGAAATTGATACGACTGAACATGATGTTTCAATGGACACTGTCCTCGATTTTATTTTGAACGATATGCCTTCGCCTTCCGTCGAAGAATTCATCTCGGATTCAATTGACTGGATTGCAACTAGAATCGATGCCGAAAGCATATGACCTTTCTTCGCTAGGTCACATCGATTGAGATGGCACTTGAACAACTCAGAAAACGGTGGGAAGCCGTTGCATCGCCAATTGTTTCCGGATTAGGCAAGACCAATCCTGCCATACTGACGTGGCTCGCACTTCCCGTTGGAATTGCTGCGAGTGCTCTTGTTTTCCTCGCTCCAAAAAGCGATACTGGAGCATTCATGCTCATTGGCTCAGCATTGTTGATTGCGTTTTCAATGATTCTTGACGGCCTTGATGGGCAACTCGCTCGGCAAACAGGTCAAGTGTCTCGATGGGGCGATTATCTCGATCACACGCTCGACCGTCTCCTTGATGCGATGTGGGTTATCGCCATCGCCTCAAGTCCAGCATGGGTCGACGATCCTGCGATGGGCTGGGCAGCAGCATGGTTCACCATCCTAGGCTCCTACATGGGAACGCAAGCCCAAGCCGTCAGTGGTGGTCGGAATTATCGAGGCTTCTCACGAGCAGATCGGACAATCCTAACAATTGCTGCGCTTGCATTGACGGGCATCTTTTGGCTTATTGGAGTCGAGGATTATTCAGCAGCTTTCGCCCCATTTGAACATCTTGAACTGAATCCGCTTACCGCCGTTGTGATTCTTTCCGGTCTCGGTGGAATCTACACGTTTTGTGTCCGATTTTCGCAGGCGAGGAAAGAGATCATAGCGCTCGATAAAGAGCAGCCTTTGCCTCAACCCCATCATGATGAATCGGAGTAAATATATGACAAACAAATACGTTGGTTGTTCACGTTATTTATCGGCATACTCTTAACGGGCGGCGGCGACGTATTGTGTGATGGGTGCGAACGCGCTGAACCGTAGTCTCCAACCGAAGGCCGTCATCATGGTCTTGCTCATGATGTTGATGCTTGTTCCACTAACGCCCGTTTCCACTGCTGCGGATACGAATCCGGACAACTTGCAAGCACAGCACATTGCTGCAACGTTTGATTCAGTTTCAGAGACAACAACTGTGACATGGCAAAACATCGACACGTACAACGGGAACGTTCCTTACTATCATACTGCGACGTACATCGTACACCGTCACACAGAACCAATTACACAATCAAACATCGATGTTGCGCAGACCATTGATTCGGTCGCTGCCTGCGAAGCCAACGTCTATGTGCAATACGCTTGGTGCCTCAGTTCTGCTGGAGGAAACGGAGGACAGCACCCAGGTCACAGCGTTTCCTATCTCGTCGATGCCGGTACCAACGGTACGTTCTACTACGCAGTCACCATTGAGTGGGACGAGGAAGGAACAACCGTTTCCCACGAGGAACTTGACCCGGATGTTTCCACACTGACCATCGGCGTTGAGGAAATCACATCCCCAATCGAAACACCGTTGTACTTCCAAGCCTCTTATTCACTCGCAGACAGTGAAACAACACTCACTTGGATCAACTACCACTCACCGCTACTCCCTAACACGGAACCTGCACTCGAAAACACAAGCATCTTGATCTGGCGCTCCACAACAGAGATTTCCCGTAGCAATGGTGGCCAAGTGTACCAGCAATTGACACCAATTGCAAATCTGTCTTCGGACCAAGAATCGTACGTTCACACCGTACCTCCAAACACGAATGAGGAAGCATACTACGCCATTACCTATTACATTCCAAACAAAACAGGGCCAGGAGAAGACTTCATCGATTTGCGCTTCCTTTCAGGAAATGCGTTGACACAACCGATTCTCGAAGACAACCGTCCTCCGAGCCACGTAACCGTTTTCTCCGTGAGTACGACCTCTGAGGATGATGGTACAGGTGAAACCGAATTGACATGGTATGGCGTTCCCGGCGAATCCGGTGAGCGATACGACTTGTATGTGTCGGGTGTTGCCTTCACGTCCATCTATGATACGGGTGTGACTTTCCTTGCTTCGCTGTATGAAGACCAAGCTCTTGAGGACTCAAACAGTCCTTACCAATACACTCGAGAGTTGCCCATTGGAACGCTTGGTATGGCGTACTATTGCGTTGTAACCGTTGATGCTATTGGGCTCTTCAACAACGCAACAAGCGGTGGTTCATGCGACTCCGTCGAAGAGGATGCCTTCAGCAATTGGCAGAAAGAGCCAACAAACGTCCATGCTGAATTCATTGGTGACCGTACCGTTCGTGTAACGTGGACCGATCAACTCGGTGTCGAAGGTGAGCGATACCACATTTACACGTCCAACGGTGTGCCGACCAACCCTCAACAATTTGCCACGCAAACGACGTACCATGGGTTTGTGAACGACAACACGCAAGTGTTTGATATCGTGATGGGGCCAGACATTATCTCGGAAACAGGAGCTGTCCTCAATTGGTACGTGTATGTCACAAGTGAGGCACAATACGTTCACGCAAATGGTTCGTATGAATATCTTGGTCTCGATCAAAATTCTTTCGGCCCTGTCGAGATTGATATCACACCACCAACATGGCCACAAATATCCATTTCAGAAAGTCGTGGAGATCTCGGCTTCGTTGCCATGGAGTGGGGGAACCTACAGGAATTGAGTGAATCGTATCAGATTTGGCGGCACAGTGGTGACCCATTTGCGGAATCATCGAGCAGCAGCAGCGATGAGGATGGCTGGGAATTGGCCATGGATGACATCGATGTAGGTTTGCAAAACTCCGCAACAATCATTCGAAATGTACCGATGACGGCCGGCTCAGAACAAGACGCATGGTATGCTATAACAGTCTGTGATCAATTCAACAATTGCAACAACGAAATCTTGGAAGGATTGAATGCAAATCTCCTCCGAGAAGATGCTCGACCGCCGATGGTTGATATGGAATTGGTCAACGAGGAAGGTGTTCCTTACACAAGCCCATCGCTCGTCCCTGGTTTGTACACAGTCAAGATTGAAGTGAGTGAATATCTCAAGACGACGCCAACCATTGAGGTCTTTTCAGATGACGGATACAATGAAACAGCTGGCGGAGCGGTCATGACGCAAACAGCCGATAATTCACTTAACCCGGACAAGGGACCAGAGTACAGTTTTGAGTTCAGAATTTCCAGTACCGAGAAAGCGAGCGATTTGACCATCCGAATGACGCTTGTCGATTTGGCTGACAACGAAGGCATCATCACCAACAC
>CALDQY010000141.1 GCA_937911445.1 uncultured Rhodobiaceae bacterium
ACGAGTTCTGGTTCAACGGGATATGCCATCGCTGACGAACTTTACCGTTATGGACACGATGTCACATGCGTTGTTGGTCGAACTAGTGTCGAGCAACCATCCTGGTTACCACTGTGTATCAAAGCAGAACAACCTGATGAAATGTTGGCTGAACTCAAAGCGCTTTCCAACGATGAGATTCATGCATGGGTACATACCGCTGCAGTTCTCGACTACGTTGTTGAAGCACCTGCAGAAGGGAAATTAGCAAGTCAACAAGGCCCACTGCAGGTTCAGCTCGTTGAGGGTGCAAAACACATTCAGGAACTCAAGGAGAAAGTTCGTGGTTCGACTCGAATTGGTTTCAAGTTGGAAACCGGAGTCAAGCAACGTGATCTTATCCATCGTGCAACAGCCCAAATCGAGCACTCTGAAATGACTGCAGTGGTTGCCAATCGTTTGGAAGATTTGGGAGATTCATCGAAACCTCGAGGCTATCTTGTCGACAAACAAGGAAGTCATTTCGTGCTGGAAACACAGAACGATCTTTGTGATGCACTACGGACAATTATTGAACGAGGCGATTGAAGTGCGACGATTCGCAATCGTTGGCCATCGAGCCATGAGCAAGGGAAAGTTGCCATTGAACGACCTTGCTGGTGGAGCTGGGCGAATGGATGTCCTCATTCGAGCGGTCATGTCCTCACTACTCACTTCACATGGACTTCGAGAGAATGTCGAAGTCGTCTTGCATCTTCAAGGTGGACCAGGTCCGCATCGAAGATTGAAGTTTGTAGGTTCAGAACTTCGAGGATTTCATGCAGAGGAACGTAGCGTTGCAGGCCTGATTGCAAAAGTCATCCGAGAGCCTTTACCCGCGATTGGGCATTGGATTGAGCGAACGCCGGGACTCTACGACGGAGGAGGTTCATTGTCCCATACTCTGATGGAATGGAAGGACAGTGCTACGGTTCGACTCGATGCTGATGCAGAGCGATTGTGGAACGAGAACAGTACCGTTCCGATGCAATCAACTCCTACTGAGGATTCCATTGCATTCCTTCTCTCCGATGACCAACCGTTGGATACAGATCAAGGAATTCCTCGCTCCCTCGGATCCACGTGGTTGCAGGGGCACCATGCCATTGCAATCTGTCATTTCTTATTGGACGAAGGTGTTGAACTCAACCTTTGAACCACATTGGATGCCCTGTCTCATCCGAACGGAGTGCGTGTGCAAGCAAGGCATC
>CALDQY010000142.1 GCA_937911445.1 uncultured Rhodobiaceae bacterium
CCATGTTCATCCCAATCCTGCTTTCCAAGTCGATCCTTGTGAGGTCACTTCACGCTTCCACAATGGAGCCTGTTTCTTGAGTTCATCGATGAGCCATTCACACGCTCGAAACGCTTCCTTGCGGTGAGGGCTAGCGACGTGTATGCTGACGATTGATTCCTGTGGTTCGACACGCCCAGTTCGATGCGCCATAGCTACCGATAAGGTTCCGAACGTGTCGCACGCTTGGTTGGCTAAATCTCGAAGCACTGGTCCGAGCTTCTCTTGCCATGCATCGAACTCAAGAGCATAGACCTCAGCATCGCCTTCCGTCCCTCGAGTGATGCCGAGGAAAGAGACGATAGCGCCACATCCTTTGGTCTCAAGTTGTTCTCTTAACGCTGCATGATTGAGAGCATCAGGGGCTTCTTCGATGATGATGTGGCGCCCCATGGTGATGCGAAGGGAGCGCATGATTCAAGGGTAACGGCTCGATGGGGCAACATGGCCGATAGCGCTGACTCGACCAAACCCATCCACATCATGGGTGCTGGATTGTCGGGTTTGGCTGCAGCAACCATTCTTGCGAAAGCGGGTAAGGAGGTTCATGTTCACGACGTTCGCAGCGATTCTGGAGCACGTTTTGATGGAGATTTCCAGGCTCTCGAGAATTGGTCCATGGACGTTGATTTCTTTGACCAATTGAAGGAGTGGGGATTCGATGCATCAGAGTTTCAAGCAACGGAATTTCAGGTTGTTGATTTGATTCATCCAGATGATGTCATCACGCAGCCAAAGAGCGATCGTGTTGCCTATCGAATCGTTGAGCGTGGAACCTCTGACCATACCATCGACCAAGGGATGAAGCGTCAAGCCATGGCTGCTGGAGCAACCATTCACTACAAATCTCGAGTCAAAGAAGAGGATTGCACCATCATCGCTTGTGGGCCGAAAGGGACGTCTGCGGTAGCCTATGGTGAGATTTTCAAAACCTCACATCCCAACCACATTGCGTTTCAATTGAACGATAAACTTGCACCAGGAGCATATTCCTATCTCATCATCGTTGATGGCGTTGGTCTCATTTGTACGTGTTTATGGAGAAAGCAATCGAAGAGTGAACGCTTCCTCAATGAGACCATCGCATGGTACGAAAAGCACTATCCGGACCTTGACCGAACGCCCATTAAGCGCGTTGGTGGAAAAGGGGATTTCACCATCAATCAACGTTACAAGCAAG
>CALDQY010000143.1 GCA_937911445.1 uncultured Rhodobiaceae bacterium
GCAGACCTGAGTCCAACATTCGTTGAATACATGCGACGATGGAGAGGATTTGTCACGGACGGTCGTTGAAGATCAATTCGCGAAAGTGAACCAATTCGTACACAGACTCGCGGATGTCATCCAGGGCGAGGTGTGCACCTTTCTTCTCGAATTTTGGTAGCCCTGGATACCATCGTCGTGCGAGTTCCTTGATGGTCGAAACATCAACCATTCTGTAATGCAAATACTTTGCAACACTTGGCATTTCTTTGACGAGGAATTGACGGTCGTTCCATACCGAATTGCCACAGAGTGGTGCCGTTCTTTTCGGTACGTGTTCTTTGATGAACTCGAGGGTTTGTCGCTCTGCCTCTTCCAAACTGACCGAATCGTTCCGCACACGATCGATCAGTCCACTCCCAAAGTGGTGTCGAGTATTCCACTCGTCCATCCCCTCAATCAGTTCTTCAGCAACAGAAATGGCAAGATTTGGGCCTTCGGCAATGATGTTGAGTTCGGAGTCGGTTATGATTGTTGCAATTTCAATGATGCTTTCCCGTTCCAAGTCCAAACCAGTCATCTCGAGGTCAATCCACACCATTCGCTTGTTTGGGTCGTCCATGTTTTTCCGATAAGAAAGCGGTTCTTGAAGTCGGCGTAGGCTTCTTGATGGTGATGTTGCAGGCTAGAACATGGTCGATGCAGGTGATGTTGCTGTTGCTGTCGGCTCCGAGGCCTTTGACCTCTGGCTCGTGATGCTCAAATTCCGAGCATGGTTGGTCGTCATACTTCTCATCGTCGTTGGAATGTCGTATTTTGCTATGTCTGATTGGGGCATTGACGATGAAGGTCCAAAATCCTCATCTTCGGTTAATTCTGATACAGGATGGAGGCATTATTCTGTTGTAGCACCTGTTGATACAGGAATCAACGTATACCACGATCACTTTCGAACCAGTGAAGTCTATCCAGATTGGTTGCTTGATTCTCTTGGCGTGACCAAAACATGTGACATGACCTTTGATGGCTCATGGCAAGAGCGTTACGAGGCTGACAAAGAATCCTGCTGGGATAATATCACGACCTCCGATATTGTGTATTTCGCTGGAACAAAAATCATTGGAACATCGCCTGATGGTGAGACGGATATTCACATTCTCGATGATCCTTCAGACGGGCACGGGACAGCGGTTACGGGTGCAGTCTTGGACGCAAATCCAGATGCAGTTATTTTCTTTGTTGAAGGTTTCTCGACAGAAGCCGTTCTTGCTGCTTCGGATCAACCGCTTGTAGATATCATCTCCACATCGTTTGGGGCCATAGGCTCTCTCCCAGTGCCGGGAATCGAGACTGGAACGTACGAAGCAGTGGTTGGCAACAACAAGATTCACACCGGTGCAGCTGACAATACGCCTTCTCCTGCAGTTCAAGATGCTACAGCAGGCCCACCTTGGTCGATCGGTATCGCAGGCTATGCTGAGGAAGGAGACGATCAGAAGGAGACGATGAGTGGTTCCTATCCCGATATTGCAGCAGATTGGACCCAAGTCTTGCCAAATCACGATGATACAGATGGCTATCATGAGACGTCAGGGACGTCTTTTGCAACGCCCCGTACGGCTGGAATTTTGTCGTTTATTCTGCAGGAATTGCGAGAAGAATTCAACGACGGAGGTTCTGGAGCATCTACAGCACGTGGTGGGTATCTCGTCAATGGAACGACGGATGACGGTGAATCCTTTACCATCCGCAATTCAGAGGTTCGTAATGCACTGAACTTGTCTGCTTGGTACCCATCGTTTACAACATGGGATCCACTCTCAGGTACAACACCCGTTTCACCGGTTGCACCATGCACCCAAGTTGGTTGGGGCGTTGTCAATATGTCCAACATTGAACCTATGCTGATGCACCTTAATGGAACGCAACCAATGGACAACCGTCCAGGCGATGTCGTCCTCTGCATGAACATCAATCAAGAAGCTCGTGAGGCGTACTGGGGCGTTTATCCCTCAGCATCCGAGGAAGCTCTTGTCTCAGACCGTGAGGCCATCTTCAAAGAAGAATGATCACAGTGGTTCGAAGTCAAGGACAATCTGTCCAAGCATGTTGACACGGACAACTGGCTTGAAGCCTTCATGCGGTGTCATGGCAATGGTTCGAGTGATCTGTTCAATCGATTCCTTTGGTAGGCGGACATCGAAACCTTCTGCCGTTTCGATGTAACCGATGTTGTTCGTCGTCGCGTTACCAATTGGCTTGACGATTTCATTCAACTCTTCTTCAAGTTCCTCGCCCAATTTGAGGAGTTCCATTTCTTCAGCATCTGTGCTGCCTTTCTCTTCAACGGACGTTGACTCAGTCTTGATCTCATGCTCCTGAATATCGTCATTTTCCTCTTCAACACCCTCTTCCATGTCGTCTTCATCTTCTTCATCATCCACAACCGCTTCAGGAACTGGCCGTTGAGGAACAACAGTGTTTCCAAAGACTTGAGGAATAACAACATCCTGTACGTCGAACATTGAACGGCGTTGCATGTACATGAAGCCGTAGCCAAGAGCGAGCAAACCGGTGAGAACAAGCGTTAGGCTTCTGAAGAGGACATCACCGGTTCCGTCCAAATACATGTAAAGGCTAAACATTGTCAAAACGGAACCAAACACACCGAGACCACGTCGCCACCGAACCTGTGCTTGCGTCTCATTAAAGCCAGTAATTGCGAGGGCTGTGAGGATGGCAGCAGTCAAGAAGAAAGCGATCTCGGTTTGATCCTGACTGAAGGCGTAAATGACACCGGTCAATGCTGCGACGACTCCGGAGAAGCCCATGTACTCGATGAAGGTAAAGAACTCATCATCGTCTTTCCAAGTGAAAATCTTCGAGTCATAGATTCGGTCGGTCTTCGAAGAGAGGTAAATCATGACAGCACCTTCAACAAAGAAGATGCCTCCGATGAGGAACTGTCGCAAGGACTCCGATCCAACCTCGAACTGATAGATGAGATTGGCTGCTGTCAATCCGTCGATGAGAGGGAGGAACAGAATCGATACCTTGTCACCCTTCTGTACGGCTTCATAGGTGGCCCATCCACTTCC
>CALDQY010000144.1 GCA_937911445.1 uncultured Rhodobiaceae bacterium
TCTTTTTCCTCTTTCAAGTTCATTTGAAGGATGGTCTTTCCACGATTGCAGCACAGGAAATATGCTGCCACGCGATTACCATCGAAGTCTGTTGCAAATGGCGGACCCCAGCCTCGTGTATCATCGCCCCATGGTGCTTCGATTTTGGTGATATTTGCTCCCAAATCAGAGAGCATTTGTGCTGTGTAAGGGCCAGCTAGAATTCGTGATAGGTCGAGAATGTTGATTCCATCTAAGATTCCGCTCATGACCCCTCCAGACATCCGAAAGAGTTGAACCCAACCCTCCGGCTTTGTGGTCATGAGCGAGGGGGAAACCAAGCATCACCGAGTATGGTGGGGTTTGCTTGTGTTTGGTATTCTCCTACATCTATCGTCCATTGCATCCAGTGATTATGGTCTTGATACGCATCTTCATCTTGCTGCGATTGAATCCAACGAAGACGGCACGCCAAATCTTGAGTGGGGGGATGTACGTCCCGAGGATGCTTCTGCGAGCAATCCAGATGATGTCCAAATGCTGGAGCGTGGCTGGTGGCAAATCCTCGAACTCTATCCCTCATGGTTGCTTCCATTTGCTGCTTTCCTGCCGATGCTTGTGCTGATTGGGCTTGTTCTTGGGGCAACAAAAGGAAAGCCCCATCTCGCTGCCCTCATTTCGCTTCATCCATCGTTCATCTTCGCTACAGGCCGACTCTATCCTGAATCGACCGTTGCTCTCGCTGTCGCAGGAGTCATTCTTGCATCGTTGTCTCTCTTCAAGCTTCGAGGCTGGAAACTTATCCAATGGTTGTTGTTGGCGGTTGCCAGCATCCATTTACTCGTTCTCGTCAAGGGCTTATCCGCCATGGTTGGTTGGATTCTTGTTGCTCTCTTGCTTACATGGGTTGCTTTGGATCGGCTTGTGCCACCATTCCGAACCTATTCTCGAAATCCCATGATGGCGCTCTCAGTTTCCATTCCACTGGTAATCGTAGTGATGATTGCTGCGTCATTCACAACTGGCGGTTCTCTGACATCGATGCGCACACATCCTGTTCAGTGGACCTTTTCTCTTGTTATCGCTTTCCTCGATGGATTTGGCCTGTATCTTCTGGTTGGTATGTGCTGCTGGCCTTTCTTATCCGGCGGGATTGCTGAGGTCAAGCAATCCAACGACAACACGTCGGTCTTTCTTCTTGTCTTCATTGCTTCAGGAACACTCCTTATGTCGATGTGGATTGCTTCTTTGTGGGTCTACGAGGCAGACCGTTGGAATCTTCCATTGTGGGAGAACATGATTTTGATGGGGAACAATGGACGTTATCTCACAGCACTTGTTTTCCCACTTTTGTTGTTGCTGAACAGAAGCATAGGCGACAAACCTTTGATCGTAAGTAAACCAATTATGCTCGCTCTTCTCCTTGTCCTACCGCTCTCGATGCTGGCAGGTATGCATGGTCAAACGATGTGGACGGACGATGCTGCAGAATCGTTCTCAGATTCAATAGTGGATGGAGAGGATTTCCTCTACATCGATGATGAAGCGCTTGCTATGCACTGGCTGTACACGTTCAGACTCGAACTCGATACCGAGGGTGACCGTAACATCACAGGCCATTGGCGAGCACCAGACAGCAACTGGGAGGTTGAGTTGGAGGGATTGATCATGGAAAATCGAGGCGATCTGTCCAACGTTGCCTATCTTGTTATTGCTCCGGAAATCGATGTTGAAGTCCCATCTGGCTTCGAAAAGATGGCTTCAGGAACAGCTCCTTTCCTCAATGGTGGGGGCGATTGGAAGGTCTACCGAGCCGTCTGATGCTAGCGAGGGGTTCAAGTCATGCCCACTCGAGGCTTGTAACGGAGGGACCATGATGCGACGCTCCGGCGCTCACAACTCTTTGCCTGATGAGGACCCTATTCAGACCCATGAGTGGGAGCTTTCTGTCAAGGAAGTCGTCGAACAGCAAGGTGCTCAGCGTGCAGAGAGATTGCTCCACAGTGCGATTGCAGCCGGTGCTGATGCAGGTATCGACATCGATACGACGACGACACCGTATCTGAACTCGATCGCTCCTGACATGCAGGGTTCCTATCCAGGCGATCTTGAGATGGAAAAGCGCCTTCACACCATCAACCGCTGGAATGCGATGATGATGGTTACTCGGGCCAACAAATACGTCGATGGTATTGGCGGGCACATCTCCACCTATGCATCCGCATCCCATCTCTGGGAAGTTGGATTGAACCACTTTTATCGAGGAAAGGATGGCGATGGCTGGGGCGATCACGTCTACTGGCAAGGACATGCCTCACCGGGAATCTATGCTCGTGCTTGGCTTGAAGGCCGCTTGAGCGATGAGAACGTCCACAATTTCCGTCAAGAGGTTGGAGGTGCTGGACTTTCTTCCTATCCACATCCAAGATTGATGCCAGACTTCTGGGAATATCCGAGTGTTTCAATGGGACTTGGTGCCATGACTGCCATCCATCAAGCACGATTCAATCGTTATCTTCATCACCGAGGCTTAGCGGATACCGCGCTATCTCGCGTTTGGTACACGATGGGCGATGGTGAGTCTGATGAACCTGAGTCGCTCTCCGAATTGGCACTTGCTGCTCGTGAAGGATTGGACAACATCGTCATGACCATGAACTGCAACCTTCAACGATTGGATGGACCCGTTCGTGGAAATTCGAAGATTGTCCAAGAACTTGAAGGTCGATTCCGAGGGGCTGGTTGGAATGTCATCAAGGTCTTGTGGGGTTCTTCATGGGACGCGCTCTTTGCAAAGGATACGAGCGGAACGCTCGCCAAGCGACTTGCTGATCTTGTCGATGGAGATGAGCAACGATTGTTCACGGCCGAAGGGGCGATCATTCGCAAAGAATTGTTTGCAGGTGAGGAACTGACAGCCATGGTCGCTGACTATTCCGATGAAGAACTTGAAGCGCTGACCGAAGATCTTGGTGGTCATGATTTCCTCAAGATTCATGCTGCATATGCAGCAGCATGTGCCCACAAGGGACAACCAACGGTCATTCTTGCTCGCACCATCAAGGGGTACGGACTTGGTCCTGCTTTTGCAGGCCGTAATACAACACACCAGAAGAAGAAGGCGGATGAGAACGATTTGCGTTTGATTCGAGACGCAATGGGTCTTGATTTTACAGATGAAGATCTGGAAAAGCTTCCTTTCATCCATCCAAACGATGTCCCAGATGTTGTCGCTTATGCGAAGAAGCGACGTGCAGCGATGAAAGGACCAATGCCGGAACGACGTGTTCCTGAAATGAATCTCACGCTGCCCGAAGATTCAGTCTATGCTGAATTTGATGATGGAACAAAAGGGACATCGCAAGTTTCGACAACGATGGCATTCGTTCGTTTGATGCGTGGTTTGATGAAAACCAAGGAATTCGGAGAACGTGTTGTTCCATTGATTCCAGATGAGGCGAGAACGTTCGGTATGGATCCTTTGTTCTCTGAATTTGGAATCTACCATCCAGAAGGTCAACTGTACAAGCCTGTTGATCACAAGGTATTGATGAAGTACAAGGAATCTGCGAAAGGCCAGATTCTCGAAGAGGGTATCAATGAAGCAGGTGCGCTTTCATCGTTTATCGCTGCTGCAACTTCGTATGCGACACAAGGTTCCCCAACTATCCCGTTCTACATCTTTTACTCCATGTTTGGATTCCAGCGTGTTGCTGATTTGATTTGGTCTGCTGCAGATTCCCGTGCACGAGGCTTCCTCATTGGTGCTACCTCTGGCCGAACGACACTCAACGGTGAAGGCTTGCAGCATCAAGACGGCCATTCACTCTTGATGGCGCATTCCAATCCTGCTGTTCGAGCGTACGACCCAGCCTTTGCTTTCGAACTCTCGACCATCATCAAGCAAGGCATCGTTGAGATGTGTGAGCAAGATGGCGATGTCATCTACTATCTTGCTGTCTACAATGAGAACTACCCAATGCCTGCCAAACCGAAGGATTGTGAAGAAGGCATCCTCAAGGGATTGTACAAATTACGCAATGCTCCAGTAGGCGATGGACCCGTTGTTCGCTTGGTGGGATCTGGACCAATCATGCTCCAAGTCCTTGATGCTGTTGAGAAATTGGAAACGTTTGGAGTGCGCTCTGAGATTTGGTCTGCAACCTCCTATGGTGAGTTGCGACGTGAAGGAATGGATGTGTCCCGATGGAACAGATTGCACCCAGGAGAAGCGATGAAATCGACATGGATCGAGCAACAATTTGGTGAAAGTACCTCGCCGATCATCGCTGTATCGGACAACGTTGCTGCTGTTCCTGAAATGATTCGCGAGTGGGTTCACGCACCGTATACCGTTCTTGGAACGGATGGCTTTGGTCGCTCAGACACCCGTCCTGCGCTTCGCCGATTCTTTGAGATCGATGGTGAAGCCGTTGCTCTTGCAGCTCTCTCGTCGTTGGTTCGAGAAGGCCAATTGGATGCTTCTGTTTACGCTGATGCAATGGCGAAGTTCGAGGTCTCGACCGAGCGAACCGACATCACAAGCCTTTGATTGGTGGTGTCCACGTTCCGTTGTTCCTTGCGTAATCGAGGATGTGCCAGTACACCGTATCGAGTTCAACGGTTGAATCCTCAACATGATTGATTTCTTCGATCGTAAGGGGTTTTGACAATCTCTTCCATGCTGCCCTGGCGTTCCAACGCAACCCAGGGATGTGTTGGGCAGGGCCACATGTTGGAAGCGTCCAACGTGTCTTCCACGGTCGTTCAATGAGGGATGTTGTTTGGACAGCATCGTTGGTGGTTTTCCACGAGTTTCCTTTACCGAATTTCTTGTTGACCAACCATGACGGATTAATCGATGAATCAACACGGAACCCTTGTCGTTCAAGGACTTGAAACATCCAAGGTGCTATGTAGCCGGCTGGAGCGCGAAACCATTTTCTGAAATGGTTTGGAAAATGGTGTTCAAGAAGTTGAACGGATTCGACTAGGTCGGCTGAAAAACCCTCGATATTTTCCTTCCATGCGGACCAACTTCGATGGTGCAGCCCATGACAGCCGATGGTAATCCGTTCATTGTACGAATCAACCAAGGAGTTCATCATCCTAACAAAATCATCAGATGCGCATTGGTCGGCAATCACGAACACCGTAACAGGATGATTATGTGTGTGCATCCAAGCATCGAACCTTGCAAAACCTTCTCGAAATTGTTCTGAAACATCAGGTAACGATGGGTTTGGTTTCGAGCGAGTCGGATGTCCTTGGTTCGATGGAACGTGACGAAGATCATCCGTATCGATGGTCAACCACGTTCTTCGCACACCCTTCACATCCGGGGCAAATCGATAACATGGATTTTGTGAAGGACCGTTTTGTCGTTCAATTCGATGCCAATGAATTCGTCAATGATTTGGCCGTTCCACCGCTGGCAGATTCGTTCTGCTGTCACAAGACCTGCTTCGTTTCGGGGATGTACTGTGATTTCAACTCTGAAAACGGATCCTCTTGATTCAAGCCATCCAAGCACAGCATCGACTGCATTCGAAGCAATACGTCGGTTGCGGAATCCTTTCCGAACCCAGTAGCCAAGATTGTAGTTCGAGTGAACCAATTGCATTTCATCCCCAAGACCGATCAATCCGATGAAGGTGTTTTCATTATCATGAATCGACCAAAAGTGGACACGGTCCGCGTTCGAGAGATGTTCCAAATCGTGCAACATATCTGCGAGTTGGCGCGTGGTGTCTTCATCGCTACGTAGCCAAGGCAAGGCAGCCTTAGCCGACTCAGGGTCTTCCGTATACGCTTCAATGACCATCGGCAGGATGGCTTTGGAAACGGGACGTAGAGAGTATCCTCCCTCCAAGTCAGGAAGCATCGGTGTTTCTGGCATGTGCATACCTCAGGCGGATAAATGGGCGATAGCGTTCATCACGTTCTCATCGTTTGGATGGACACGTCGTGCCATTTCAAGCATCCAATTGAGATGTTCGGCTCGTCCAGCTTGTTGCAAAATGAGTCCGATATGGTACAACAAGGAAACATCGTCACTAAGGCGAGGACCGAGTGCATCAATGTTGTGTTCTGCTTCAGCAATGCGGCCTGCTCGGACCAACCCAAGCGACTCAACAACGATTCGATGCACTTCTCGAGGATCCATTGGTTCTCCAGCAGGCCATGGCCAGATGCGCGTACTCGTTGGCACTTCAGGAGCAGCAACGTCTTCCTCTGCAGGCTGCTCGATTGTCGCTTCGACATCATCGTCTTCAGGCAGTTCAGGAACTGCATCGTCTTCGGGGAGTTCTGGTGCTTCAGATTCTTCCGGCAACTCTGGAACAGTCTCTTCCACTGGTAGATCTGGAACCTGTGGTTCATCTTCTTCAATATCATCTGGGATGTCAGGAATTGTGAGTTCTCCTGGAGGGAGTGAGAGGTCTTCTTCGGTCTCAGGGAGTTCTGGGATGGCGTTCGGGTCAGGACCAACAGTTCCTGTAAAGTCGATATCGTTCTCGTCATCAGCCGTTTGAATCAACTGTCCTTGCCCAGTGTGTACGGGTTCCTCAACTTCATCAAGCGGGTTTGCGTCTGGAAGTTCAAATCGCTCTTCAATATCAGGCGCGTCTTCCGTGGTCAATTCAACTTCTTCACGAGTTTCGAATTCAACAGTTTCCGATAAGGTCGGCCCTTCACTATCGATGAATGAGAATCCATCACTGGACAACGGGTCATCGTACTGGTCCACTTCAATGGTTACATCTTCGAGGTCAAGCACCGCCTCGACAGCGAATTCTTCCTCATCTTCGTTGTCGTCGCTATCCATGAGCGTTGAAAGGAGATCATTTTGAACATCGGATGCAACCTCAAGGTGCTGATCGCGTGCTGGCTTGTTCAGGTCGTAATAGCACTGTACGCATGTTGTTGCATTAAGTTCGTTTTGAGCACCGCAAAATGGGCAAGGATTTCCCTCCTCAGCCCCATCCTTTTTGCGCTTCCAAAACATGGTCTCGCCTACTTTCTCGGTAGGCACTTGTGGTTTAAGCATCACCATCCCATGGACGACGAACGCATCATTCGCCATAGTCTGAAATGATGGCAACCAGTGGATAAAGCATGGGCGAGCGAGGAAAGGTTCGGCGTATGGACAGTTCCTCATCTGGAATGGATGTTGAACCTGAAGGCGAAGATGGAGGCATCTGGCGCCGAGGGCAGGACCATTTCCGCCATTTCACATCACTGCTTGAAGATGAGTTGAAGGAAGAGACATCGATGATTCAGGAACGTTGGTCATCGTGGTCGCATCATCGATTGCAAGCATCAGGACTCGCTCTCCTCGGATTGAAAGGCAGAACCAATGGAACGCTGTTCGGAGAGGACATTTTGGTGTTCGAACATCCTGACCGCCAACATCTCGGGCAACATCGTTTCACACATGGCGATATTGTCGTCATCAGCCGCTCAAAGCCAATTGGTGAGAAAACCATCGAAGGGATCGTTCTCGAACGTGGACCAACGCGTCTCCGAGTGGTTGTTTCCCAACGACCAAAAGATCTCAGAAAAGGAACATGGAGACTTGATCGTGGTGCGAATCGAGTTGCGCATGATCGTATGCAGGAAGCACTCGAAATGTTCCATTCGGTCGAAGGTGACCGAGGCACCATTTTGCGCGATGTCATTCTTGGACAAGTTCACGATCCGGAAGACAATGCTTCCATGCCCCCAAAGATATCAGGCAAATTCAACCGTTCCGAGCGAATTGATGTTGTTCTGAATCCATCCCAAACCGAAGCGATGGATGCAGCCATGAAGCGTCGTGTAACCATCGTTCAAGGTCCACCTGGTACAGGAAAGACCCACACGGCCGTAGCAACACTCGCTCAACTTGCAATGGAGGGTCGAGGACCGATTCTGGCAACAGCAGAATCAAACGTTGCCGTGGACAATCTGCTTGAGGGCTTGTTGGATTTGGGAGTTCGAGCTGTACGCATAGGGCGACCAGTCAAAGTTCGTGAAACACTGCGTATGGCTACGCTTGATGCCCAGATTGAAGATCACCCCAAACAAGACGAACTCGCCATTATTCGTGATGAAATGGATGAGGTGCATCGAGCCTTGCCCAAGTTGAAGGGTCGTGAAAAAGGACTTGCGCACCGAGACATTCAACACAACAAGAAAGAAATGCGACGCATTGAGAAAGAGATGATTGCATCCGTTTTGGACAATGCACAGGTCATTTGTTCAACCAACATTGGTTCAGGACATCGTCTCCTCGAAGGCCGACGTTTCCCCATCGTCTTGATGGATGAGGCAACGCAAGCGGTTGAGCCGAGTGCACTGATACCCATTTCGAAAGGATGCCGCCAACTCATCTTGGTCGGTGATCACAAGCAACTCCCACCGACGGTCATCTCGAAAAAAGCAGAGCAAGGCGGATTGGGGCGCTCCTTGTTTGAACGGCTCATCGATGTTGGCATTCATACACATTTACTCGACGTTCAGTACCGAATGCACCCCGTATTGCGGGAGTTTCCGAGTGCTCGATTCTACGATGACCGTTTGAACGACGGCTGTACTGCGACGGAGCGACCTGCTCCTGCAGGCATCCTATGGCCCGATTGGGACCATCCCTTTGCCTTCATCCCAATCGATGGTGTTGAAGATGAGGAGCAAGAAGGAGGAAGTCGTAGCAACCCAATCGAAGCCGCTCGGATTTACGATTTGGTTCAAGGCTTGTTGGAGCCCGGTGATGTCCTGCCCTCGGATATTGGAATCATTACACCATACAGTGGTCAGGTTCGTGCGCTCTCGGACATTTTTGACAGCAACAAAGAGCGGGAACAAGGAGGCCGATTCGCAGGTCTCGAAATCAACACGGTGGATGGATATCAGGGTCGAGAAAAGGAGATCATCGTCTTTTCAGCCGTACGTTCAAATCCTGATGGAATCGTCGGATTTCTGAGCGATCAACGCCGCCTCAACGTTGCTATTACCCGAGCAAAACGAGGACTTGTTGTTGTTGGCGACCCACAAACTCTGCGTTTTGATCCAACATGGCGTTCGTGGCTGGATTGGGCCGAGGAGCGCGGTCTGTTTGCGTGGCATTTGGTCAATGGCTAACACGCAGGTTCAACAACGAACAGCCACTGGAATGGACATGGCGGAAAGCCCAGTAACGGTTTACCAAGGCGGAACACTTGCTCAGCAAGTGCTCTCTTCAGCACCTGAAGGAATGCTGATTGCACCCGTGTGGCGCCGAATCGCAGCATTTGCTATCGATGTCATCGCTATGTCTCTCCTTCTCCAGGTGATGACTCGATTCACTTTCCTTGAAATTCTCATCAGTTGGAATTACCTCACCGAGGGTGCTCGATATGCTGCAACGTTTTTCGTAACGTGGGCACTTTTCTTTGGAGCGTTGTGGCTGTATTGGAAATACACAGGTCGTGCGTATGGTCGATCCCTCGGGCAGCGTGCCTTCCGAATTGCCATCGTACACGACAATGGCACATTGCTTGAATTGCACCACTTCGGACCTCGAGCTTTCCACAAATTGCGTTATCTCATTCCTGTTCTTGGATGGTTTTTTGGCGTTCGAGATGTTCTTCGTGCACGTTCAAAGACAGCAGAATACCGCACCTCTATTGATGTGAGCAACCACACAGTCGCAGCCGTAGATTGGTCTCTTCCAAGCGATACGCGCCTGAACTTAAAGTGATGAACCGTTTACGAGGGTTAGGTGAGAGGAATGAGTCAAGAACACTCGGCAACAGCTGGCTCGCTTTCGGTCGTTCTACAAACCGTTCGAATGGAAATCGATGATGACGATGAGGACATCGTCGAAGTCATGCTCAACCTGACCAACGAATCTGCGATTCCCATCGGTGGAATTTCAGCGAATATCAAGACGAGTCTTGGCACAACTGTTGAACCAACAGAAGGAGTATCGTCCATCGGTCCTGGGCTCACACGATCGTTTTCGTTCGCTTTCAAACTCAGCGATGGTGACTGGACGTTCTCCCTTTCTGGTCAAGGCCAGTCGCTTTCACTCGGTCCTTACGAAGCGGACTTTGAGTTCCAACAGGTCAAGTCAAGGCAAATTGGCAACGCTGTTGGATCAAGTCTTTTCTCAGGAGCGTTCGATGCGAATCTTGGAGACTTTGGAAACGTTCAGGAGCGTGAACTTATCGATGCAAGCCAAGTACAGATGTCCTCGTTCTTTGGCGAAAATGCTGAAGGCGGATCAACGAAAATCAGTGCAGGTACCTTCGGAAATGCTGAGGAAGACGGTCCAAAGACGCCGCCATGGGAGCAAAAGAAGGCCGAAACTTCTGTGGCTACAGACCCATTGCTCAGCGCTCCATCTCCAGATCCACTCCTTTCAGCGCCTGTTGTAGGCGAACCTGTTGCCCAGCCTGCCGTTGATTTGTTGACCCAAACTCCACTTACGCCGGTACAATCTGAGCCTGCTCCATCGCCTCCTCCTTCACCACCAGTTGAACAACCTGCACCGGTTCAAATACACCCAGTCGTTCAGACGGAAGCGACGCCACCTTCGTTACCACCTGGCCCTTCTGGACCTCCATCAGGTCCTCCATCGGGCCCTCCAAGTGGTCCACCCTCAGGTCCACCGAGTGGTCCACCTTCAGGTCCTCCAAGTGGTCCACCCTCAGGTCCTCCAAGTGGTCCACCCTCAGGCCCACCAAGCGGACCCCCCTCAGGTCCACCGAGTGGTCCACCTTCAGGTCCTCCAAGTGGCCCA
>CALDQY010000145.1 GCA_937911445.1 uncultured Rhodobiaceae bacterium
CGCCCCGTTACCGAATCCTTCCTTTGAAAATTGATCGAACATTCTGATGATTTCACGACTCTCATTGTTGACAACCGTTGCATGCTTTTTGTCCCACAAAACAGGAACAGTCCCGATGCTACGACTCTCATTCCAGCCTTCGAAAGCCCTGTTGTAGATGCCTTCCAAACTCGATTCTCCGTTCACTGTATCCGCAGTCGCACCTTCCTCATCAGGATTGAACGACCATGACCCGTCTGCATTCATCCGCCAGTCGACGACATCAACGCTGATGTGATCTTCCAGACCGAGGAGTGTTCGCATGATGAGCGTTCGATGAGCCCATGGACAGGCATGCGAGATGTAGAGATGGTAACGTCCGCTTTCAATATCAAACGCCCCTCCTTTGGAAATTGAGTCACGGAATTCACTCGACTTCCTCACGAATTTGCCTGATTCGAATGCTTCCGTCCAAGCACTCGCTTGTTCATCTGTAGGCTTCATGCCTGGAGGTCAGAATGGCCACTAATGAAAGGTGGTTTTCTTTTTGCAAATGGTGAATCTTACTCTTCTTCTGTTAACCAGGATTGGAATTGTTCAGAGGTTGGCTCATCTAAGTTAGGAAGAGACGGTGCTTCAGGAATTTCAGGATGAGGGACTTCCTCGGTTTCATCAGAACCAGCGATTCGCTTCAATCGTTCAACAAGTTCCCAGTCCGGTTCTTGCGGTTGTTCGTCTGGTTGCTCATCGTTCCCGTCCCAAGCGTCTTGTCGAACTTGTACAAGTTCAGGGACGTCTTCAACATCCGAATCGTCAGAATCGGTCTCAAGTTCCTTCTCCGTAGAAGCAGTTTGTTGAACAGGAGTTCCTAGAGACTCGAACGCTTTTGAAACGGTCTTTGCATCAGGTGCTTTTCCAGAAGATGCAGCAACTTCGCGTTTGATTTGAAACGCTGCCTTTCGTTCAGCCTCCTCAGCTTCACGACGCATCTGCATCTCAACAGATTCCCAAACTTTCCGCTCCTTACGCTTCTCTTCTTGTTCCTTTTGCCATTCCAAGGCTGCCTCACTTGGCTGATCATAACGCTTCCAGAACCATCGAGCAACTGCAATGAACAGGAGGGATACAACAAATCCTCCCAACAACCACCGAACGAGTGGTTCCATCAACAATCACCTCAATCAGTCAACAGCTTCTGCAACCAATTCGGTCATGTCGATTGACGCATCTGCACCAAGAACAGTGACGAGTGGATCGTCTCCACCCGGAAGCAATGAGATATCTGCTTCTGCTCCCTCCGGAACGTTACGGTACAACGGTCGAGCAATGAGCCACTTATTGAGTGAAATGAAGACGATTGCAACAACAGACCAAAATGCGAGAATGATTCCCAGTCCTTTCGGATTCGCAGGATTCCAAACATCTTCCGTATTGGCAATCATATCTCCAAAGTACGAAAGCATCAGGACACTGAAGAGTATCGGGAAGGCAAGATAGAGACAGAGGTCCCACCAGCGACCAACTTCGAGGTCGTTGTCACCGGTGTTGATGTAATCGTCACGGAAAGCAGATACGCCGACGCCGAGGTAACCATAGAAGCCTGGTGGAGCTTTGCCCAATTCGACTTCTTTCTTCCACTTGATGTATCCATACTTCCAGATGGAGAAGGCGATAAACAATCCACTGAACATCAGGCCATAGCCCCAAATGTGATCTTGAACTTCAAGGAATTCAGGGAATGCGACACCTGCTGCATCGAGTTTGACCCACATGACTGCCGACGGCAATCCGAAGAAGAAGATGGCAATCGATGTGATGAGCACTGAGCGTTGTCGGTCATAGCCATGGTCTACGAAGTTTCGAACACACAATTCGACGGTTGAAATCATCGAAGTGATGGCTGCGAAGGACAAGGCAAGGAAGAACCCTGACATCATCACAAAGGCTCCCACAGCACCGCCAGGCGCTTGTGCAAAGACTTCCGGCAGTGCGAGGAATGTGATGGCGGAAGAACCGTTGGTGACGGTTGCAAGTGGGTCTGCACTGACTGCAAAGATAGCGGAAAGAACAGCCAACCCTGCGATGATGGAGATACTGTTGTTAGCAAAGCCCATCGTGAACGCGTTGAGGACCGTATCCTCGTCTTTACGCATGTACACAGCATACGTAATCGCCATTCCCATACCTGCAGAACAAGACCATGCTGATTGTGACAATCCATTGATCCAAACTTCCGGTTCGCCCAGCATAGCAGGATCGACTGTAAACATGAAGAGCGCCCCATCAAGGCTTCCATCCGACATGTCCATCCACAACGAGAGGCCGAGCGTCATGAATAAGAGAACGAACAGTGAAGTCATCAGAATGACGTTGACCTTTTCAATGGCTTTCGCACCTTTCCAAATGGCCAAGAGCGTAATGGCAATGACCAAGAATTGGAAGGCGATAACCTGCAGAGGACTCTGTAAGAACGTGTTCCAAACTTCAGTTGTGTCAACGCCTTCACCAGTCAATCCACCGGATATTCCGAGTTGGAAATATTTGAGACACCAACCAGCAACGATGGCGTAATAGAAGCCAATCGCTGTCGAAATCCATGCTGTCCACAATCCCATCCAAGCGAATTTCTTTCCAGCGAAAATACGGAAGGTTCCCACTGTACCCGTACGTGATCGCTTACCCATTGCAAATTCAGCAATGACAAGTGGAATCGACCAAACGAAAAGGAAAATGACCCAAGGAATCAGGAAGGTACCTCCCCCGTTCGCACCGACCATTCTCGGGAACCGCCAAATGTTTCCAGTACCGATAGCTGCACCGATTGAAGCGAAAATAAGACCGAGACGGCCTGAAAACTGGTCGCTTTGTCCCATAGCAATCGCCTCAGACAACCTCTGCGTCGAGAGTTTGTTCCTCACCTAGCATCAACCGCAAGCAGGCTCCGAGACCACCCCATACGGTACCAGCAATTATGACAAAGAGGAACAACGAGCCAG
>CALDQY010000146.1 GCA_937911445.1 uncultured Rhodobiaceae bacterium
TCACCAGTGAAACGTTGAATCATTTTCACAATCGAAGATGCGTGGAACGTTGCAATGACAGGGTGACCTGTTTGCATGGCTTGGAACGCTGTAGCCCCCTCAACACCACGTATCTCACCAATGATGATGTAACGTGGACGTGAACGAAGGGCTGCTTTGAGCAAGTCGAACATCTCGACACGCGAATCCTCATTCTTTGAGTCACGCGTAACAAGGCGTTGCCAAATCTTGTGACGTACCTTGACTTCAGGAGTATCCTCTGCAGAGTATATCTTGACATTGTGGTCAATGAACGGCAGGATTGCATTGAGTGTTGTTGTCTTACCGGACGCTGTTTCTCCAGAAACCAAGACGGACATACCGTACTCGAGGCAGATCCAAATGTATGCTGCTTGTTGAGCGCTCATGGTACCCCATTTGATGAGTTGAATGACAGAAATGGTCTCTTCAGCGAACTTACGAATGGTAAACGATGGACCCAGCATCGAAACGTCGTCTGAGAAAATGATGTTGATACGGGAACCATCGAGGAGTGCACCGTCAATAATTGGTTTGTTATCGGAAACTGGCCGTCCGATACGCTCCGACATAGCACGGAGATAACGAGAGAGAATCTCGCGCTCTCTGAAGCGGATGTTTGATGTGACCATCCCGAAGACCTTGTGATCCATGTGGATGTGCTTCAATCCGACAGAGTGGATATCTTCCAGCATTTCGTCTGAAAGGAGTGTTTCAAGAGGTCCATTTCGAATCAAGTCTCGAATGACGATGTAGCGCAAACGTTCACGTTGAGCATCTGAAACGACAATTCGTTTGTCATCGAGTCCAACAAGTTCCCAAATACGACCGCGTCGACGGGAAACGATGCTAGCTTCGGCCTGAGAAATTGTGTATCGATCGATCATCTGTCCGAGAATGGTTTCGAACTCAGAGTCGGTTGTGAAGGATGGAGCCGAAGGTGCCTCTTGGAGCAAGGTTTCGACCAAATCACGTCGAATGTTTTCTTCCTCTTCGTTCAATTGTGGTTCCAGACCAAACCAAAGAACCTGCCCACCGCCATCCTCATCGCTTGGAGGTTCGTAAATGTGGACAAAGACTGGTTCTTTGGTAATGTAAATGAGATTGAGTGGTCGTTGTTTCTTCGCGTCTCGATCAAGAGGACCGTAGTAGATTGGACGAGAACCGTAGCGCTTCTCGAAATCACGAACCCAATCTGCGACGTGGCTGTGCGCAGCCATGACAGAGGCAAGGTCGCCACGTTGGAATTTGAGTTCTTCATCCGCCATGTTCTCACCTCAGCTAACTGCTGTAATATCGACAATGAAGCCCATGCCTGGTTCAACACGCCATCCAATGGACGATTGTACTGGACCTGCAGCACGCAAGTATCGTGTGACAAGGAGGGTGCGTTTGAGGTCGCCTCCAATCAAATTGGTCGAGAGATCAAGAACAACTTCAGCACTTGCACGAAGTGAGTGCAAGAGTTTTGCATCCATCTCATCCTTGTCAACCATCAACATCAGACTTCGACCGGTCGAGGCAATTTTTCTCAAACGTTGAATCATATCGAAACGTGCTTGGTCGTCCATGCCATCAGGCATCAACGAACTTGCAGAATCGATCACAACAATGTCCGCTTCTTCAATGGCTTCGCTGCTGAGGACTTCCTCCAATCCAACGTTGGGAATGGGCTCAGCAACGGTACCAAATCGAGAGAAAATCATCAGGTTACCATTGGTCAATGCATCCGTGACGCCATAACCAATCGATTCCATTTGTTCAATCCAGCCTCGAGTCGTCAATTCTGTCGTAATGACGAGGACCTTGACATCGTTGTGAAGCAAACCATGAACGAACCGTTGACTTACAAGCGATTTACCTGAACCTACTTCTCCTTGAAGCATAATCAAGCTTCGGTTGGGAAGGCGTAGGCCAAGTGAGTCCGCTAGACTGTCTGTTTCGACATCGTAGGGAAACCCATCTTCTATGGGTTTGGGCATCTCATCAAGTCGTTCAACCATGCAAGCGCACCTCCACAGACATGGAATCTGAGCCTCGATATCCATTGGTAACTTCAGATGAAACCACAACTGTAATGGAAACATCGTCGCCTGACTGATACGTCCAAGAAGGTTCATTCACAGTGATTTGAAGGAGACGGTCTTCATTCCAATCTCCACCACTAGGCACGATCGTTGCGTTAATTGTCGAGGTCACTGTTTGACCATCAACGAGCACAACAAGTGTGGATGAATCAAGCAACGTGGTTCCAGTGTTTTGAACGTAGAACGTAATTTCATTCAAGGTTGTATTCAATGAAACCATCATTGGGTCTCCTGCGAAATCAACGCTTGTGGCTTCTTGAACCTCAAGTGCAGCAGTTTCCTGTGCTGTGATTTGCGCCATGCCGCCCCATTGATTAATCAACACGACGCTGACCAATCCAGACACCAACAATGCTGTTGTCAGGAAGATAAACGATGATGCTCCTCCGTCTGCCATTGAAACACCTCATGCAAGTGTGTGAGCTGCTGTCAGCCCGCCTGCTGTCATTGAAATTCGAGTGTAGGACGTAGGTCCATTCTCTGACCAATCCAAAGAAATCGTTTCTCCAGGATACCAGTTGGTACTGTTGATTGCTGGTGTGTAAGCGCTCCCCAAATTTGTCGGTGTCTGTGATGTTCCTCCATCGAGGAAAAGCCACACTTCCCGAAGTGGAAGCGTTACAGAGCCTGTATTGGTCAGGTTTGCATAGATGTGATTGCCGATTGTCGAACTCAGTGTTGCTGTACTGCTCGGTGATTGTCCAGAAGCATCAATGGTGATGGTAGGAGGGGACGAGTAATTACCGCGATTGGTGATTGTCACGGTATCTATTCCTCCTGCAGCATCAACAGTAAATGATCCAGAAAATCCACTTCCAGTTCCTGTTGCAATCAACGTTCCATCGACATATCCGCTCCCATTGCTGTTTACGGATACACTCAATACAGCACCTTCCCACAACGTTGCATCATCAATTTGGAACGATGGTAAAGGGTCTCCAGCCTCATCGATGGCCTCAAGACTGGCATCCAATCGGTTATCGAGTGTTTGCACAGCAAGTGCAAACACCAACAACAGCGACGTGCCAACCACGAGAGCACCAACTCCAACTGAAGCGCCCATGCATCATTCCTCCGACTTTGCAGTTTGTGAACGCCAAGATTCAACAATCGCTGAGAAAGTAAGCAGCTTACGATGCGAGAGATGGTCGTTCAATGCAGACTCAGCCTCTCCAGGTGCAGCTAACTGAACGATAGCCAGGACGGCACGTCCTTCTTCTTCACTCAGCATACCGCTTTGTACGGCCTTTTGAGCAAAGCTCACCGCCGCCATTCCTGAAAGGTTGTCCAGCAACAATGCAGCAACCATGGCCGCACCGACACCATCGTTCGCAGCATGCTCGTAGGAA
>CALDQY010000147.1 GCA_937911445.1 uncultured Rhodobiaceae bacterium
AAGGCCAACAGTGGATGCGAAGCGGTCTACAGCCCCTTGTTGATCACCAGACAAAATCTGTACGTGAATGCCCATCTTATGCAATTCTGGAATTAGTTCATCTGCTCCTTGACGGGTGTCATCGTGAACGAACGTGAACAATGCAACGCACTTTCCACCCTTAGTGAGAACAGATGCTCCATGACCTTGTGATTCAGCAAGTACAACTTCATCTTTCAATTCTGAGGGGATATCAATCTTGTATTGAGCGAGTGCATCAGGCCGTAGCATCAGGACCTCGTCTTTGTTTTGGTTAGCCTGTATCCCGGCATTGATGTCTTTGATGTTGGTGACTTTGGAAGCATTGATCGATTGTTCGTTCGCGAACTCCCGAAGTGCTTCAGCATACGGGTGCGAGGAGCGAGCTTCAATCCCTGCAGCAAGTCCAATCGCAGCATCACGGCGACGACCTTTCGCAGTAACGACCTTTCCAATGGATGGTTTTCCTGACGTGAGCGTCCCGGTTTTATCGAGGAATACGTGGTTGACTTTCGCGAGTCGTTCGAGAACGTCACCGCCTCGAGCAATGGCGCCCATCTGTGCAGAATTCGCCAGAGCTGCAGCGTGTGGGACTGGAGCAGCAAGCAGTAGAGCACACGGACAAGAGACAACCCAAAGCAACAAAACAATCTTCCAGTTTTCTGGGTAAAGGAACCAGTACACAAAGAAGGCTCCAAAGATGACAACGGGAACCCAAACGGCTGTGAAGCGTTCAATAGCCGCTTGCAATCGAGGTGGTTCATCTCGATAAGTGTGAACAGTTTCAATCAGCTCAAACAGTTGCGTATTCTCGCCAACAGCCTCCACTTCAAGCACCACAGGTCCACGCGATAAAACGAGACCTGCTTGTACGAAGTCGCCCTCATCAATGTCAACTGGAACCGATTCACCTGTCAGTGGCGCTTTGTTCAGTGCACCTGTACCCTCAACGACTCGTCCGTCTGCAGGAACCAGTTCACCGCTACGGACTTCGATGAAATCACCTTTCCGAAGAAGATCGATTGGAATCTGTTGCGGTTCATGTTCAACATTCGTTGGCTTGAGTGAATCGGTCTGTGGCATGATCGAGACCGATCCAAGCGAGATATTTGTTGGATTAAAACTCGGTTGCTTGTGCCGGTGCACTTTACGAGCGACCCTGGGTAGGCGATCTAAACCACCCTGCATGGCTTCTCGAGCTTTCATCAAGGCATCACCTTCGAGGTGAACAGTAACAGCAACGAGGATAGAAACGATGAGCGCTTCCTCCCACATCATGAGGCCACAGGCTCCAATCACAGCGAGACTTGTCAGGACTTGGAATCCCAACTGAAGTGAAATCATACTCGCCAGAGCCTGCTTGAACATCTGGTAACTCGATGCGAGAATGCCAGGAATCGCAATTAAGGCAGGAATCCATCCTTCGATTCCAAGGAACTCAAGAACAAAGAGAGCAAACAAAATCGGTAGAGCGAAGGCTGCTCCCAGCAGACGAATCTGGTCTGGGCGAAGGCGATTGGAAATTGCAGTGACATATTCTGGCTCGGAACCGCACACATGAGCGATAGCCTTGTCCCGCTTCTTGATCAGTTCTTTGTCTGCTGCACTTACCATCTGAAGGAGAATTCGTCCGTCTTTTTCGATCTCTGCATCAAGAATCCCCGGCTGTAGACAGAACAATCGCTTAAGATCACGGAGCGTCGTGTTGTTGCGTTTTGCTACGTTTTCGGCCTTGACGCCTTTGAGATGATGATGCTCCGTATCAGGAGCATGTCCGAGAGAGCGAAGCGCGCTCGAAACTTCAGAAAGCGATCCTTTTTCCAAATCGAGTTCAAGTTTCACGTCGCCCCGTGTTGCGGAAACGGCTGGTGATTTTACCTGTGGAAGAATTCGAAGCGCAGTCATGGCTTTACCGGCACAATCCGGACAATCCATACCAACCAGAGGCCATTCAACCGTGTAACAGCCGGTCGCTTGTTCGACAATTTCGGGATCGAGAACTACAACGGACTCGAGAACCTCTTCTGATGGCGGTGGAACTATTTTTTCACCGTTGGCTTGAGGTTCATCATCCTCTAGCGAGAAAAACAC
>CALDQY010000148.1 GCA_937911445.1 uncultured Rhodobiaceae bacterium
CAGGGTCGCCCCATGCAAGTTCTTCGTTGACAAGGACTTCTTCCATACAGCCAAGGCCTGGTCCACCGTACGCTTCAGGAATGTGAAGGTTCAGCAAACCCATTTCGTGAGCGAGTTGGATGGTTTCTTTTGGATACACGGATTCTTCGTCCCAATGTTCGGCATGTGGGCGTATCTCGTCACGTGCAAACTCTCGAGCAAGTTCACGTAGCATCTCCTGCATTTCGTCCAATTGGAAGTCGACCATGACTCTCCCAGTGGAAGGTCGGACATAAGTCTTGATTTTGCTTCAACTCACCGATTGAGTTGTAAAACCACTAAGAAAATCGCATAAAACAGGACCAAACAGGTGCCTTCCCAGCGTTCAAATCGATAGGTTCGACGCATAAAGAACAGAGCGAGTAGGACTCCAAGGACGGTGGCTGGTGCGATAATGTCCATGGTCAATCCGTTATCTTGAGGTGAAATGGAGAGAGGATGAATCATTGAAGCGATTCCCACGGATAACAGAGGGTCGGTAATGTTCGAACCTATGAGGGTTCCAATCGCTACACCTTTGCTGCGTTTTGCAGCCATCAATGCGATGGTGAGTTCCGGCAAGGAGGTTCCAATTCCAGAGACGGTTGTACCAACAACCGAATGAGGTACTTTCAGTTTCAATGCAAGATCGTACGCTTGCTCAACCAAAATGTTTGCAGCATAGACCGCAAAAGATAGACCGAGGAAGATCATGATCAGATACGCAGCTGAACTCCAATTTGATCCTCGTACTTGGTAATCACCTGATTCTTCGACCTCCTCTTGACGAATGGCTTCTCGTTTCATCAATAACCAAACGATGTAAGCAACATAGAGGGACGCAAGAATCGCTCCTTCCCATCGTGCAAGCTCGTCATTCGTCCAGACGAAGAACAGAAGAAGAACCACTGCAAGGAGCATAATGACACCATCACGGTTCAACCATGATGGACGAACTTTGACCGATCTCGTCATCACAACGATACCAAGAATCAGTGTGATCTGGACGAGCACAGATCCGAGGATACTACCAATGGCAAAGTCTGCTGCTCCTTGTTTTCCTTGACTCGCTTCGTAGGCTGCGCTACCAGAAACCAAAATCTCTGGAAGCGATGTTCCAATCGATACGATAGTTAAACCAATGACGATTTCTGCAATTCCTGCTCGTCGAGCAAGCCCCTTCGCACCCTCGATGAAGAAGTCTGCACTCGTGATGAGTAGTCCGAGCGATAGAAGCAAAATGATGCTGACAACG
>CALDQY010000149.1 GCA_937911445.1 uncultured Rhodobiaceae bacterium
CACCGAGTTGCAGAACGATCGAGATGGTGACGTTCAAGGATGTAACACTCGCAATGAGAAGACCAAGAGCAACTCCCCACATGGTGTTCGCTGAGAGAGATCGGCGTCGCCTGAGTGACAGGAGATTTCCTACGGAACGAGACACCATCTCTGCTGTTTCGGCTGGCTTACCGGATGATTGTGACCCCTCGATGTAGATTCGAGTGTAGCGTGAAATGACTGCTGAGTTCGTGTCTGCATTGAAGTAATCCCAAGCTCGGTCGGAATCAATACGCGTTGCAAGTCGACGCTCGAGCCGATCGATGGAGGCATCGAGCATTCCGAAATCAACACCACGCAACGCTTTGATGGTCGCAGATGGCTCAGCGCTACGAGCCTGAGCAGTTCCTCCCAATGCACGAATAAAATCAGGATAGGCTCCATCTCGACGTTGCACATTACCCTCTTCTCGTCCAATCATCCATGCTGGAATCAGCAGCGGTGAGAGCGGGGCAGCGAGAAGGATGAGGCCATATCGATCCCATTGAGAACTGATTTCTTCCCAGGTTGAGATAACGACGATGATTGTGATGATGAGGAGAACTAGTGAGACTGCACCTGACGCAAGCAACGAGCGGGTGAAATTGACACGGAACGGTGTATCGAGTTCGTCTCTTGCAAAGATAAGGTCTCTTGGAATCGTTGCCCTGAATGCCATCATCGCTGCAACCTGGATGATGATAAACAACATCGATGCGAGTAAGAGGAACCGCAATCGGGAAGCTACTTCGATTGGCGTATCGTTGTCGCCACCAACTTCGAAGAGAACGAGATGAATACCAGCAATGACCAATCCAAAAAGTCCAGCTGTGACCATCGAGACATAGATTTCTTGCATTGTATCAACACTTTCCAATCGTGTGTCGTAGAGTGTATTGTATTGCTCAGCAACCGTTTCCTGTTCGGACCGCATGAATTCATCAATCGGCTGTCCTGCTTCGATTGAGAACGCCATGCGATCGAGAAAATCCGTCCATAGTGGGCTTGGGCTTTGTTGTGCGACAATTCGAGCGGCTTCAGGAAGAGACGTGTGCCACTTGTCGACAAGCGTTTCAATTCGTTGAACTTCGGTTGCAAGTTCACCATAATCTCGCATTTGTTTGAGAATATCGAAAATGGATTGTGCACCAACTTCTCCTAAGGATAGAATACCCATTCGCGTGATGAACATGTGCATTTCTCGTTCGATAAGATTCGCTGAACGACTCACTTCGAGCATAGGGAAGGCGAGAGCTCCGAGCGCAGCAAGAATAGGTAAGAGGAACAAAAGGAGAATTCCAGAAAAACCAGCGAAAAGCGCGCCTTCAGCAAAACCTCCAGTCAAGAAAATCAAGAGAAGCGATGCGAGGAGACCGCCTGCAAAGGCTCCACCTACGTAGATGGTGATGAAACGACTCACCGGCATCTCAAGCCGACGGATGGCAATTTGCCACATCGGCATTCTTTCCAACGCTCATCCCCTCCTCACTTGTGGTTGACGCCAACCCATGAATCGACTGCGCTGTCAAAATGTTCCCAGCCACTATTGTAGTAGATGTTGAGTAAGTCGAAGACATCATCGTAGTGTGTTAGATCTCGATCTGCCATTCGTTCAATGGCTGCTGCTCGACGAAGCATTTCGTCGTAGATGTCACGTTTGTTGGCGAATCCAGCCATAGCTGCGATCTTGTTTTCCAACAGGTGCGATTGGAACATACCTCGGAAGTAGTGCTTGTCCTTGACAGGATCCCATTCAAACATTCCACGTGTGAGAACACCATCACTGTGTTTGTTGTAGCCGATGACCTCGTCAATACCAGTAATACGTCGAGCAATTCCACCACCTGGTGCCTCGACAACCTCTTGGAAGATGGCAAAATTGAGGTTGTCGAAGAAACGAATTGGAACATTGATTGGATCACCAGTGAAACGTTGAATCATTTTCACAATCGAAGATGCGTGGAACGTTGCAATGACAGGGTGACCTGTTTGCATGGCTTGGAACGCTGTAGCACCCTCAACACCACGAATCTCACCAATGATGATGTAACGTGGACGGGAACGAAGGGCTGCTTTGAGCAAGTCAAACATCTCGACACGAGAATCCTCATTCTTTGAGTCACGTGTAACAAGGCGTTGCCAAATCTTGTGACGTACCTTGACTTCAGGTGTGTCCTCTGCAGAGTATATCTTGACATTGTGGTCAATGAATGGCAGGATTGCATTGAGTGTTGTTGTCTTACCAGACGCTGTTTCTCCAGAAACCAAGACGGACATACCGTACTCGAGGCAGATCCAAATGTATGCTGCTTGTTGAGCGCTCA
>CALDQY010000150.1 GCA_937911445.1 uncultured Rhodobiaceae bacterium
AGCAATGATCGCAAATTATCCCCAAACCAATGCAACCCTCGCACTCGTTCTTTCCATCATTGGAATCGTGCTTTCTTTCATCTACGGGCTTGGAATCTTTTTTGCAATCCCCGCACTCATCTTAGCAAACAAATCACTCAACATCACCAATCAAATTCCAGGTCATCCTGATGCTGGAATGGCAAAGGCCGCAAAGATCTGCTCTTGGGTTGCCATTGGCATCTTCATATTCACAATCCTCTTGGTCGTTCTTTCCATCGTATTGTATGTGTGGGCATCTTCGCTTGCTACGAACCCGTAAACAAGTAGATTTTCGACATTTTATGAATACTTTTCAGCGCTTGGCAAACAAACAAGTGCATATATGAGAATGGCTGGATTTGAACGCATGGGAGAGGTCGTTCTTGGGATTTCAGGTGCGAGTGGAGCCATTTACGGCGTCCGCCTTGCCCAAGCACTGAACGAGCTTGGTATCGGCATTCGTCTCGTCGTCAGTGACTCAGGACGCATCACACTCAAGCACGAATGCGATACTACCCCGGAAGCACTTGCAGAGGAAACTGGAGCTATTCTTGAAGCACAAGCCAATATTGGAGCAAAATCTGCCTCAGGTTCTGCTCCGATTGACGCTGTTGTTATCTGCCCATGTTCTGGCACAACGCTCGGCAAACTTGCTGCAGGTATCGGTGACAATTTGATTACACGATCTGCCATTGTTGCCATGAAGGAACAACGCAAACTCATCATCGTACCTCGAGAAGCACCCTATGCTACTGTCCACCTTGAGAACATGGCCAAACTCTCTGGCTGGGGTACTGTTGTTATTCCAGCATCGCCAGGATTCTACAATCATCCAACATCCATTGACGACATGGTCGATTTCGTCATTGCCCGCATCCTTGATCAAATCGGTCTCGAGCACACCATCGGGAAGCGCTGGACTGGCGAAGAGTTGGACGAGTGATAATCAGTCAGCCAACGGGTTCAAATGAGCAAGCCGTTTGTTTGAACTCATGAGCACAAAAGATTCGCTTGAATCTTTGACGGTTGAGCAACTCAAAACGTTGCTTGAAGAGCGAGGTCTGCCAAAATCTGGCAAGAAAGCAGAACTCATCGAAAGACTCAGTTTATCCGATGAGAAAAACGTCATTGAGTTAGGATCATCCGTTTGGAGCAGAACCGTTGTTGGTCAATTCAACCTTGCACAAACCGTTGGCTCTGTAGCAGCGGTCCTCCTTCTGATGGTGGTCGTTTTCAATCCCTCAATCCTTGGATTCGGAGAAGACGAGCCTGTGTACCAGCCGATTGGATTTGATGCAAGTCAAACACGATGGTACGCACAAGAACTCGTCAATTTGGGGCACCCTGAATGGGAAGGTCGTATGTCTGGAAGTCCTGAAGAGGCTGCTGGAGCGCAAATGATTCTCGACAATCTTACCGAAATGGGTTACTCTCCTCAATTGAATACCTATCCTGTTCCGATGTTCGCTATCAACAGTGCCCCCATTCTCTCAATGTGTATCCCACCTGCAGGAGGATTCTTTGGAGGACCTGCTACCGGTGCAGCATGCAACAGTGGCGTCGGTGCGCAGGTCACAACCTTTGAACATCGTACAGAATTTGTCCTACAAGGATACTCAGGTTCTGCAGATTATCAATTCGGTCAAGAAATGGAATTGATTGATCTTGACGATGGAACTGTGGATTCACTCTGGACTGATGCAGCCGGTAAAGTGGGAATTGTTCGAGGTGGAAACAGCATCGATGGAAACACTGGAATCTACATTAAGGCTGCTGAAAACGGACTCGCAGGAATCTTGAGAATCAACAACCAATCCAATTGCGGACAGATTGTGGCTGATGACTGTATTCCAATTTTCAAATCCATTCGTGTTGACGACATGAAAGCTGCGAACAGTGGCTCGATTCCAGAAAATATACCCTTCATCGCAGTTTCAAACAACACTGGAAACCAGATGCTTGAATTGGCTGCACAAGGAGCCTTCCTTCGTTTGTTCTCGGATGTTGATAATGCAGGAGAACTCTCCGTCAGTGTCCCATGTGGCACCCTGTACGGAAAGAGTGAGGATCTCATCATCGTAGGGGCCCATCACGACACTGTGTATCATGCTCAGGGTGCAGTCGACGACACATCAGGTACGGCGACCGTTCTTGAGATGGCTCGTCAAATCGCCATGGTTGCCAACGAGAGCGGCACACCAGAATACACCATTCGATTTTGCACTTGGGGCGGAGAAGAGGAAGGACTGTGGGGAAGCAAAGCCTATGTCGGTGCCAATGCAAACGAACTCGCTCGCAATCTACGATTGTACATCAACTTGGACATGAATCACGTCGATATTGACATTTCAAACCGTGGAAATTCATTGAGATTCTTTTCCAATTCAGCAAAAGACATCAACGCTATGGAAGATGTACTCGATGTCATCGAAAAAGAACGACCCGATTTATTTCCAAAATATTCGGTTTCAACCGGCCTTTTAGAGGGTGAGAAAGGCGAGCCTGATGGCATGCCTTACAACTCTGACCATGGTCCATTTGTCTACGATCTCCCTGACGGAGTGACTGGAAATGCATTGGTTTGTTATGGCTCAGGTTCCTATGAGTATCACACCTATGCAGATACAATGGATCGTTTCAATGAAGAATCACTGGGCGTTTCTGTCATCGCTTATGGAACCTATATCCGCCACCTTGCATGGCCCATCTTTGAATGAGCGTTGAGTTCAAGAAGGCGACGTTGGTGGGCGGGTCATGGTAAAACCGAGCGCACACGCTTCGCACATCTTGGTCGCTTCAAAATCAGAAGCCGTACAGATTTCAGAGAAGATTGGCAAACTCAAAGATTTTGAGAAACTTGCTCGAAAGAAATCCACCTGTCCATCGTCCCAACGTGGCGGTGATCTCGGGTGGTTCCGAAAAGGAAACATGGTTCGTGAATTCGAGGAAGCAGTTTGGAGTACGCCGCTCAAGACGGTCTCAACCCCGGTCAAGACTCAATTCGGTTATCACCTGATTTGGGTTCATGAACGAGATGAGGAGTGATTTCGGTGTCTATTTCCGTTGGCTTGGACGATTATCTCGTTCATGGTATACACGGATTTTACGATGAGGAACACGATAAACCTCAACCCTTCAACATTTCAGTGCGGGTTGACCTATCAAGCCGTATAGTGGACGGACAACTAGGCACCACTGTCGACTACGCGCAACTGCAAGAAGCCATTGACAATGTTGTTTTGCATTCTTCCCCAATTCGTCTCTTGGAATCAATGGCCCAACGTATTTCAGAACAAATTCAACACTCCGAGAATGTTGATACTGTATTCGTTCGGATTGAAAAACCAGAAGCCCCACTCCCTCATCCAGGCGGTTTGCCTTACATCGAGTACACGTGGAATCGCTGAATTCAACCCTTGACAAAAGGGAGGATTCAAAGCCTTCATGCCTCAAGGTCGAACATGGATTCTCCAAGCCGGGTGTACGTTCCTTCCGTTCTCGAAGCGGATGGAAATGCGATCGGAATGGGGTGTTTCAGCACCGAACAAATTGCTTGGGAAGTGATGAAAACCTTCCTTGGGAAAAGCGAACAAATGAATCTTGAACAAGCAACCATCATCGCTTGGGATGTTGATGTTGTCGGTGAGGAAGGAATGACTGTTCTCACCAAACTCGAAGGGAAAATATGTCCCGTATGCCAGCGAAAAACGTTTTGGGTTGACCTCGAACATCTCTCAGCCTTGTGCTACGGATCGCAATGTTCTGCATGGATCGAACAGAGTACTGTCGATCCTGAGATTATTGACTGTGGTTGGCCACCGCTTCGCTTCCTCAAACAAGTCAAAGAGATTGAGGAAGCGTACAATGAACTGCGAACGATTGGAGCAGACGTGCTTGCTTCAGTCGATGAGCATCCTGACACGGCAACGCAAGAATTGTACGAGTCGACTTACTAAAGCAACGAAGAATCACATTTCTTCGATCGGTGTGATTCCGAGTCCTTCAAGACCAGAGCGCATGAGTTCACGTGCCATTTGGCTGATGGCAAAGGCAAATCCGTCGACTTCGTTTTCTTTCACTACAGGACAGTCTCGGTAAAATCCATTGTAGGCATTAGCAAGCTCGAGCATGTGAAGAGCAAACAAGTGTGCTTTTTGCTCACGAACGGAACGCTCGAGAACATCGTTGTGTTTGCACATCAGACGCAGCAATTCAACCAAACCTTCTGGCATTGCATCAGCGCTTGGGGGCTGAATAGGAGACGTTGGTAGTGCATGTGCACGCTTCGAAATTGAGCATGCTCGTGTGTGAGCATACATGATGAAGGGTGCAGAACCTGCTTCAAAGGCAAGTGCTTCCTCCCATCGGAACGTGAAACCTTTCTCTGGACTGACTTTGATGATATTGAATCGAACGGCTGCAGTACCTACCGCTTCAGCAATCTGAGCGACCTTGTCATCGTCGTATTCGGGACGTAATTCTCGAACGACTGCAGAGGCTTGTGCATGTGCTTCTTCCAAGAGGTCGTCCATAAACACAACATTGCCTTGTCTCGTACTCATCTTCCCCTCAGGTAGTTTGATGAACGAATAGAACAATACCTCTGGTCGCTTCTGTCCAAGCTCTTCAAGGGTGAGCCCAACCTGCTTTGCTTGCAGTTTGTGATCTTCACCAAGGACGTTGACGAGTCGGTTGGATTCACCCCACTTCCACATATGATAAGCAACATCACGTGTTGCATAGAGACTTGAACCATCGCCTCTTCTATAGAAGAACTCAGTCTTTCCTTTGAGTCCACGCTGACCGAGGTCGAGGAAACCCGCACCGTTGTCCGCAGTATCGGATATCTGCAAACCGTCCAATGTCTCCATGAGTTTGGCTACCGTACCATCCACGACGAATCTGGATTCCTTCGTAAATGTGTCATAGGATATTCCGAGACGTGAAAGCGTGGCAAGCATGCCTTCCAATACGGGGGTGTATGCTGCTTCGAACGATTCCAACACAGCCACATCACCATGCTCGCTTGCATGGACCAATGATCCAATCTCCTTCTCAATCTGGGCTTTTCGTTCCTCATCAGCATCCTTTCGGAGGATTTGAGCAGCCTGATACCATCGAACACGTTGATGATCTGCTTTTGTGAGCCACCTCTCCGATGGAGGTTCACGCTCAGAGAGGAGCTCGTTGACATCCTCCTCAGATAGATTGTCGAGTGCCCAAGCAAGAACGCCGACTTGTTTTCCCATGTCATCAACGTAGTACTCTGCTCGAACATCATCTCCATGAAGTCGGTGCAAGCGAACAAGGGTATCACCAAGGATAGCGTTTCGTGCCCGACCGACATGAAACGGCCCGTTGGGATTGGCTGAAGTGTGTTCAAGAAGAACCGTCTCTCCAGTTCGACCCGAATTTTCGAGGGCAGAGCCAATGTGTACTTGATCCGAGAGAACTGCATCTGCGAGCCATTCAGGGTTGGCGGTGAAATTCAGATACCCATTCACAGAAGAGACGCTGGCCAATGCTTCCAATTGTGGGAACAACCCTGCAATTTCATCTGAGATTGCCTGCGGTGCTTTCCTCAAAACCGAGGCGAATGGGAAACAGGGGAGTGTCAAATCGCCTTGACTCGCTTCTCGACTCGGTTGCAGCAAGGATTCCCAAGCATCCTTGCCAACTCCCATTTCGGAGAGAATCGATTCGAGATGAGGCGAAATTGTTGCCTGAAGAATCTTCATCGAAACGCCTCACATCATTGGGTAGCGAAGGATTGCTGCCAAGCCACCAAAGCCATGTGCTAGTTGCGCTCCTTCTTCAGTATCAATCGAAATAAAGGCGATTTCACTGTTGGATTTTGAAGACATTTCACTCAGAACATCGATCAAAGAAGTGTTGGATAGTTCTTTATGTGAGTCGTTACTTACTCCACAAGAAGGGCAGTCTGGAAGCTCTTCTGTCCTTGACAAAGAGGCCGTCCATGTATGGCCACATCCATTACATTCGATTTCAACCGAATTCTTTCGCATGCTTTCAGAGATGAGGAGCGTATCGACCGCACCTTGTTCAAGCGCTTTTCGAATCATCATTTCTCCGTAGGTCGCACGAGGTTGAGCCTTGATCAATTCAGCAAGGAACCGATTCATGATTTGTCGCTCAGCATCCAGTTCGATTTCACCCATCAGGGCCCCAGCGTTATCGACCAGCTCTCGAACACCCGATTCGTTGGAATAACCAACATCGAAATGCGTCTTGGCAATCTTCTTTGCAATCTCATGATGGAAGTATTCGTTGCGAACGACGTAATCTTTGGTTGCGCCAGGCCCACCGATAATGATGGCCTGAATGTTCTCAAGGTTCGGAAGCCAGTATGAACAGGCGTGTTCTGTGGCTCGCTTGAAGAAGTTGTGAGCCGCTTCCTCAATCAGCCGCTCGAAACGTTGGGCAGACTGACCCCCTTGTCGGTGCTTACCCATAATGTTGGATACCAAATGCTCCTGTACGTGAATACGCTTCCCTGAAGCAATACCATAAGCAGCCTCTGACCGATCGATTACAAACAAACCGTAAGATCGCTTGTCGACGAGCATGTCCTCCAATTGTGTTAATTCAAAGGACGAGTCGCAGCGGTAACGGAACGAAAGCAAGGCCTGTGGTGGATCATCGATAACAACCGTTGTTTGACGAGTCTTGTTGTTTCCAACGATGATGGCTCCGGTGAACAAAGCAATACCTCGTTCACCTGCATTCTTGAACCGCGAAAGTGAAGAGATTGCAGATTCAATGGCACCTTGGACGTTCTTTCGAGTGGATTTGGATTTGATGTTTGCAGCCTGCCCGTGCTCGTTTTGGAGGAGTGAGCGAGCATCACTGATTTGTCGGTCTGGCGGAATAATCACCGTTACCAGTTCAGTTCCAAACCCCTTCATTTCACGAAGGTCCTCAAGCGCGAGTTTGAGACGGAGCCTTCTCGCTGCAAGTTCACCATCGTCCGACAACGTTTGACCCCCTGTCTGTTGGGGTCGGACCAAGGGTTTTCAACTCTCGCCTTGGATTTGATAGGACAAGCCATAAGAAACGCCTTGTCGAGGCGATTCCATGGTCGCACCAACCATCATTGCACTGGGAGGTTCACTGCTTTACGGCGACCATGATGTCAAAACGTGGCTAGGACAACTTCGGCAGACCATCGTTCACGTCGAGGGCAATGGTCGGAAAATTGGCCTCGTTGTTGGTGGTGGAAAACCCGCACGAGAAGGCATACTGTTGGCAAAGGATTTGATCTCTGACCGCTACAAGCTCGATGAAATTGGGATTGCAGCCACACGGTTGAATGCGACTGTCTTGCAAACCATGTTGGCAGAAATAGGCTGTAACGTTGCCAACATTGTACCAACTACAACTGATGAAGCTGCGAGTTTGTTCGAACGTTACGATGTCGTGGTCATGGGTGGTACAAAGCCAGGCCATACAACCGATGCGGTGAGCGTTGCATTTGCACGCGATGCTGGATCGGCTCATGTCGTCATTGCGACCAATGTTTCCCACGTTTACACAGCAGACCCACGCACCAACGACGATGCTGAACCTCTTGATACACTCACACTCGAAGAACTTCAGAACATCACAGGCAAGGATGCGCTTCAACCAGGACAGAGCGCTGCAGTTGACCCCATCGCTGTCAATTGGGCGATTGAATGTGGGTTGAGAATTGGCGTTCTTGATGGACGTGACATCCGTCGGATTGAAGATGCATTGGAAGGACGCCCGTTCGAGGGAACCTTGGTTCAACCGGAGTGATTCGATGGTCGATGCATCCGCTGTAAAGCAGAAAGTCAAGAACATGCCAAAGCGATCGAAGGCGATGGCTCACATCCCATCACACAAGCACTGTCGCGTGTGTGGCATCGATATTTCAGCGAAAGCAGAAGAGCGCGTCTGCAAAAACGAAGATTGCGTCAAGAAGTACGAAAAGGATGAGAAAAACAAGGAGCGTATGCGCGTGTGGATGCTGGTTTTCTTCGGCATCTTTGCTTTCTTGACCATCCTGCCAGTCCTTGCTCGATTGATGTAGACTTATCTTGAACGGTGCCAACCTTCGGGTAAAACAAGTGGATCCACCACTTCCGCAGCCTTGACTTTACGGACGACTTCCAAACGAAGCGCATCGAGTCCAACGTTTTCCAAAGCGCTCATTGTTGGCCGGCCTTCGTCATCGAGCAGAAGCGGCAACTTTGGTTCGCCTTGCGAACCGTTGTTTCTCCATCGTTCTTCGGATTCTTTGACAAAGTCCCAATCTTTTGGGAGCGGTTTCAGTGCGTCAGCCTTCGAACTCACGACCATCAACTCCGTTCCAGGTAAGAGTCGCTCGACATCTTCCAAGAGATTCATCTGGTCTTGCCACGACATACCACATGACTCCGTTCGATCAATCAGGAACAGAACCAAGCTTCCGATGTGCTCTAGAGCCGCAATCGCCTGCAATTCGATGGAATTTCGTTCGTGCATTGGCCGGTCGAGCAATCCTGGCGTGTCCACCATCTGATGTTGGAGGCGGCGCTGTGTGAAGTGACCGATGTGAATCTGTTTTGTTGTGAATGGATAATGATTGACTTCCATGTTTCCAGACGAGAGGGCGCTGATGAAAGCAGACTTACCGACGTTTGGAGCACCACAAACAACGATGACGGGTAAGCTGCTATCGATTTGTGGAAGGGCTTTCAGAATCTCACGCGATTCATTGAGCCATTTCAAAGAGGGGCCAACACGACCCATAATCGAACCAATGCGTCCATAGGCTTCCCTTCGCGCTTCATGCATCAGTTCGATTCGTGCCGTGCGGATAATCTTGCGATTGTTTTGCGTAGCAATACGTTGGACCTGTGATGCACCCCATTGCAACATCGATAGGTGATGTCGATAATCATCTGTACCTACACAAGCCTCGATCATGGCGACATCAAATTGAGGTGATTGATCGAGAGAAGGCCAAGTCTGAACCGTTTCAGTCAGCATGGTATGAATGATGTCCGCAGCAGTTTGGACCATACGTGTCATTTGTTTTCGTGTTCGAAAAACACGGTTTGGGTCTTCCACACGGTCCGCAGCCTTGCGGGCACGTGAGAAGGCTTTGTCGAGTACTTCGTCCTCGAACAACACCGTTGGCAACTGCCTCCACGTGACTTTCATGGGAACCCCAAATCAAGCGGAGCGCCAACACTTCAAGAACCCCTCACCCTGTTCAAACCATCAAGAAAGAAATTGCACATGGTTATGTAGGGTCGCCATACAGGGAACATCATGCCGAAAAAATCGAACAAGGTTGACCTTCCTGATTGGGCCGTTGGATTGTGGAACGACCTCGGGTCTCCTTCACTTGACAAACTCCAAGGTGTTCACAGCGGTGATTTGCTCGAGCGTCGAAACGGTTTGCGACGAGACGATTTAATCGAGATCCTCATCGATGCACGTGCTTTGCTACCAGACTCCGACCCATGGGTCCGTGGTCGGTTGATTTCCTCAGGGAAAACAAGCCTCGAAATTCTCGATGGTGATGGCGTCCAGAGATTCATCGCCCGAGACACAATTGTCCAAATCGTTCTGGTTGCGCACACCCGGCCTGCCTACATCGACGACAAGGAGCTCCTTGCATTTGAGCGAGAAGATATGAAGCGTCGCTCAACACTCCACGAAAAGGTCGAGAAAGAAACAACTGGAAACGACGATGCACATCTCTGGGGATGAAAGCATGGATGCCCCTCAAGGATGGTCGATCCAAGATAACCATCTCATGCGGGAATTTTCATTTGAGAACTTTGCTGAAGCCAAAACGTTCATCGACGCCATTAGTGAAATCTGTGAACAACAAAATCACCATGCTGACCTCCACTTTGGCTGGGGATACGTGGTTGTCGAACTGACGACACACGACCAAGGTAAGGTGACATCTCTCGACATCGATGTTGCAAAAGCCATCAACGCTCTCGAGGGATGATTATGCCAATCGATCCCAAAGGACGTGAAGCACCCGGTTATGACCAACATGTGTTCATCTGTGGCCATGAACGTCCCGAAGGCGCAGCACGGCCATCCTGTCGAAATCGAGGCAGCCTTGAGTTGCTCTCGAGCATCAAAGCTGCTGCCAGAGAAGAAGGATTAACCAACATCCGAATCCAGAAGTCAGGATGTTTGGACTTTTGTGAAAATGGGATTGCATGCGTGGTCTATCCAGAAGGAACATGGTATCGGTTGAACACTGAAATTGACATTAAATCGTTCATCCAGCACATCAAAAATGGGACGACCGATTCCTCTCATTTGATGGATTTTGAAGAGTAATCACAACTTGACTGGTCGTGTCGCACCACACGCTTGACACTTCAACAGCGTTGTTCGGTCTTCTTTGATGAAATGCGTATCGGGTGCAGAACATTGGCTGCACTTGATGTACGTATTCACATAACCAACAATCGCCTTCTTCAGACGCTTTGGTGGGATTCGTCCCTTGAATCGTGCACGTGGACCATCACGGGAACCCGATGTACCCAGCTCGTTGAGAATGTATTGATACACGTGATTGTCGTCTCGATCCATCATTCCTACAACTTCAGTAAAGTTCCGGAGAATGGTGTTTGAACCTTCGATCATAATCTGAGGTTCGGGCAAGCGCCATCGTGCACGGGATGAGATATCCTCGGGAATGTTATCACGTGCCCGGTTCAGCAACGTCTCATAATCAAAGTCGCTCATGATGCCTCCTGACACCCCTTTCTCTTCAAGTCTTTGATGAAAAATATCCAAAGCCTTCATGGAGGTAAGCATGTTCGCTCAACACGATAACATGACACTGAGTATTGAAGAGTTGAAGACCATCGTTAAAAATCTTCGAAAAGACGGACTCAATTCGCAACAAATTGCTGACGAATTGTCGCTCTCCCAGGATACCATCCAATGGCTCCTTACCGATTCAACCTCAGAACGACCGACAGACGTACGTGTCGGATGGAGGACCATCGGTGTCCGACCTGCTCGCATTACTGCCATTGGCGAGATCATGGCAGATGTTGTCATTGAAGAGGTCGAATCTGTGGACACTGTGGTTGGCATCTCCATCAATGGAATTGCCTTCGCACACGAGGTTGCACAATCGCTCGACGTTGAGGTTGCCATCCACCGTAACGTCGATGGCGAGCCTGGTGCAGGCGCACTGTCCAACAAGTACGGCCAAGTCGGTGGAGGCAAGAAAGTCGTCATCATCGACGATGTTTTGTCGAGCGGTGTCACCATGAGCAACACCATTGCTGCCATTCGAGCGGCTGGTGGAGAGGTTGTTCTCGCACTTGTTCTGGTCAACAAAACCGTTCGCAATGAAGTCGATGATGTTCCACTTCGTGGGTTGATTCGAGCCGTACCAGTCTGAGGTGAGTGAGTTCATGCATTGGTCGGATGTTGTTGCAAAACGGCTTTCCGAACGAGGGAAAAAACACATCGTTTCCACTGGAATCACGCCGAGTGGTGAATTCCATATTGGCCATCTCCGTGAGATATTGACTGGTGACATGATCGCCAAAGCTGCAAAGAAAGCAGGACTTGATGTCGAATTTGTCTTCATTGTCGATAGCGCAGACCCTCTTAGAAAGGTCTACTCATTTCTCGATGATGCATATTCAGACTACATTGGCCACCAACTCAAGCAAATACCGCCTCCAAACGCAGATGGTTGTCCAGATATGGAGCGCTTTAGTCAAGGCATTTCCTATGCGGACCATTTCCTTGAACCATTCAAACAAGCCCTGGAGCAAATCGACGTTCGACCAAGGTTCATCGATAACTACGAGGCCTATGCTGATGGGAATTTCGCCGAAACGGCTCGAATTGCCTGCAACAATGCAGACAAGATTCGTGAAATCATAGAGCGTGTTTCCAGTCGTGAACTACCAGACGATTGGTTTCCTTGGAACCCCATCGATTCGAAAGGCTCCATTGATGGCATCCGAGTGACAGGATGGAACGACCCAATTGTATCTTGGGTTGATGCAGAGGGCAATGAAGGTACAAGCGATGTAACAAAGGGAGAAGGTAAACTTCCCTGGCGAATCGATTGGCCAGCAAAATGGGCTTGGATTGGCGTCACAATGGAACCGTTCGGGAAGGATCACGGAGCTGCTGGTGGGTCGTACGATACCGGCAAGGAGATTGTCGAATTGTTTGGAAAGGTAGCTCCTGTCGACCTCACCTACGAATGGATCAGTTTGCGTGGCCAAGGAGCGATGTCGTCCTCATCTGGCAATACCATCGGTCCATTGGAGGCTCTTTCCCTCGTTCCGCCTGAGATTCTTCGCTACCTTGTTGCCTCAACAAAGCCCAACAAAGCGATTGAGTTTGATACGGGGATGGGACTTGTTAATTTGGCAGATGAATTTGAACGAACCACCGCACGGGACTTCTCTATAGAAATGGATAAAGAAGGCTTGAGTAGGCGGCAAATGGTCGCTATCGAAGATGCGAAAAGTGCACTTGATTTGTCACTCATATCTCCGCTCGAAGAAACATCGAAGGTCACCTTCCGTCATCTTGCCATGCTTGCACAAACAAAATCCAATGACGAAGATG
>CALDQY010000151.1 GCA_937911445.1 uncultured Rhodobiaceae bacterium
GGTGGTGTTCTACGTGGTGTCGGAGATGCGTCCCAGCCAGGTGTTGATGGAATTGCTTTGATGCGTCATCAGTTGCCAGTAACAGATCAATTTGCTCACGAGCGAAACGGAGAAGATGTCTTGCTTGAAGCACTCCCAATGTTGATTGAAGCAGGGTTCCAGAACGCTGGATTGGTTGCTATGGAATCTGAAGGATTCAGTAGTCTACCGGTTGGTATTGAATGGTCGACCATGCTTCGTGTTCCTGAACAGGACGAAGAGCTACGTCTTCGATCGATCCGAAGGGCTGTCGAAGATGCAGGCGTGACCGTTCACGATGTCCTTGTTGTTGGTTCAGATGACGCTCCTGTCCTTGCATTGAAGGGACTGCGTCTAAAGGCAATGGCGCCTGTTCCGGAAGATCAGAAATTCACGCTTGAACGATGATGGTGATTCGTTGAAGGCGACCTTTCGTTGGCTTGAGATTGCGGATGGACCACGCTGTCTCCTTGCAACGTGTCCAATTTCTGGACACAATGCAAATGAACTACAATTCATCGATTGGGACGAGGTTAACACTTTCAAAACGCAAAAGAGAACTGACGAGCATCTCTCTGCACGTTGGCTTCTTGAGCAGGCGTTGATGGAGTGGGGTGACCTTGATTGCTCTCAGCTTACCATTGCGAGAACAGTCGAAAGAGCCCCCTATCTTCAAGCAATTCAGGGGTTGTGGATACAACCTCAACTTCCAGCCATCTCGCTCTCGCATAGCCAAAATCTTGCAGCCGTTGCACTCATTGAACAAGGTTGGACCGTTGGTGTCGATGCTGAACCTTTCGACCGCCCACCAGCATCAACCGTGTACGACATGATGGCAAGAGGTGAGGAACTTGAACAACTCAAGGAGGGTGCGTTGGATGCATTATGGGCATGGACTTCCAAGGAAGCGATCCAAAAAGCCGCTCGGAAAGGAATGCATCTCAATCCTAGAGATATTGTTCTCAATGGGTTGGATAACAAAAATGAAATTTCAATTGAAAATACAATTTTCCAATTGGAGAATTTGTCCAATAGGGAGTACCAAATCACTCTCGCATGGGGGCGAGATGTTAATCCAATCAGGAGTCCAGAAGATGATTTACTGGATGCCACTCGAGAAGCAATGCACAACGGCGACGATTGGAGTGTAGGTTGCTCAACGGTCCGAAAGAACGCCTGATTACTTGTTCCAGAATCGACTGGATTCCCACTCGAGTCCAAGTAGGATGCCAATCTCGGTTAGGATGACGTAGTTGAACACAAGGTAGGAAAGATAGGCAATAATGATGATCAGCAATGATGTGTTGATGACTTTTCTATGTTGACGTTTGACGTCATCAAATGTGCAAATACCTCGAGTACGGAAGTAAATGACCAAGCCAATGATCACTGACATTGAGGCAATAGTGAGCATGGTTGGACGGAACCATTCGTATCCTTCTCCACCCCAATACAGCGTGTCTGAGAGAGCTGCAGCACTGCTCACGCTCGCTAGACCGAACAGTACGAGGACCACGCTCGGTAAGCAACACATTGAGGCAATGATGGTCGATGTGGAGATGAGTTTGATGAAGGACTTGATATCGCTCTTTTTTTCCATTTGATTACCTCTACTAGAAACATTCTGCAAACCGTTTGCTTTCACTCGGATCTGTGTACGCTTGTATTGGCAGAACATCGACGCCGTCGGACCACTTGCCTAGGTTGGTCAACATACCAGTATTGACGAGATTTGCATAAGCAAAATCGGCAGTGTTGAGGTCACCTCGACTGTGAGCAACGACCCAATCTGCTTGAGCATCCACCCGACGATAGAAGGCCCAATCTGCAAGGGTATCATGTGCCTCGTTAGCAGGAAGATAGTGTGTAGCCACGAGACGGGGAAACCCATACCGATCGCTTGGAATGTACAAGAGAAGTGATTGGTTGTTGTCAATTTGGTCAAACAAAGCATGCTGATGTACACTGTTGCATTGTCCAACAGTCATGTCATCTTCACTAACAACAAGATGGACGATTGAATTCTCTGGTAGGTTTGTATATTCGGGCAACCATTGTTCCTGCACTGGTCGAGCAGCCGCCATCTCAGTGTCAACCACCAACGTCTCGTTGCCCCATGAATAGGCTTGGACCATGCCAAGAGCTTGCAACGAATAGGCTCCACCGAGACTATGTCCACCAATCCAGAGATGCTCGGGCATGATAGCGAGGTTGCCGAGAACTTCGTCAATGGCAGTATCTCGAGGTGATGCGGTGATGATTTCATTCAAACGATTGAGTGCTGATTCGATAGAGAGCATTCTTGGAACATGATGGGGCCAATCAGAAGTCCCATCGATGATGGTTGGTTCGAAATCCTCTCCTCCTTCAGGACGGACATCCGTAGGATACTGAATGTAAGCAACAACCATTCCTTTCGCAGAGAGATGGTCGATCCAATCGGTGTAGGAATCAATGGATGGGTTGTTGAATGCGTGGAATAGGATGGCCAACGGTACGCCTTCAATACCTGGCTCTTCTGGTAAATGTGGTAATGTGAGATAAATCGAGAATTCAATCTCTTCTTCTGTTGGACCTTGAATTGCAACAACTTCCTCGGGCAATGGATAGGCATAGCGAAGGGTCGTCCGGTCGAATGGTCCTGCTTCAGCCCCATAGCCCATGGACGGTGTAAGTGGTGGTGATGGGGCTATGCCGATGAGGGCAGGGATTCCTGGCATAACCAGCCATGCAGCGAGAAAAACTGTACCTACATGCAGAAGGGTCTTGGTTTTCCCTTTCCAATCTTGGGTCGAATCTGGTAATCCGGGTGGGCCTCGAATCGCTAGAGTTGAGCCAAGAAGAACGACGCCGTAGATCGTAGGGAGCAAGAGAAAGGCTCCCCGGATGTATCGATAATCCATCAAGACAAAGATGATCCATGATGCGAAAACACCTCCAATCAGTGAGAAGAAGATTGCCTGAATTGACTTATTGAGACGATGTCCTCTGTGATATTGGATGGAAGAGTAGACGCAAAACCCTAGGAAAAGAGCAGATAAGAAAGTAATGAGGAATACGTTCTCTCGAAGGATAAACGTCCAAGATAAGGTACGTACAGCTTGAGGCCAAATCGCATTTTCAATCGATTCACCCTGAACGAGCATCAACAGCGACTCTGCCCAAGCAACGAATGCTCCAAAAGCCATCATGGCAAGCGGGAACTGCGATGAATCTGCGAAACGCTGGAGGAGAGGTTCCTCTTGAGTGACAACTCCATCCATGACTGAAAGTCCCGCTATGGGTTCAAAAAACGTCGTTTAAGATATCAAGCATTGACGTTTCGAATTTCAGGAGTTTGATCTGCGATCATAAACTCAAGCATGGCCGCCCACATGACGAATTCCATGCTCTTTTCCAGTTCTTCAACGCCTCCGACCATTTCGATCATATTATCCAGTGTATCATCTGGTGAATGATAGGCGCTGTAGTCTGAGTCGTAGGCTCCAAGGTGAAAAATGGTCTGCGCGCCGAGGTCTCGGAATGTGACGTGGTCTGAGCGACCAAACGTATCTTCGTGAACATCGAGAACGAGGTCTTCATGATCCTCCCAGTGTTGGTCACATCCGGAACCGTATGTTCCATCGATTCGGAGATCCATTGGCGCTTCGAGGATATTTCTATGAACGTGATCGAGGACGGTCGTAATTTCAACATCTTGGACGTTTGGATCAATGTCGGGACCAGACCAAGCATGGTATGGATATGGTTCTCCTGTTGGCTTGACAGCAGGATATGAGATACCCATCATGTCCATGTTGATGTAAAATCGTAGTTCCTTGTCAGTTGGAAGACAGTAGTCACATTCGTTGTTAGCAAAGGCATTTGAACCTCTCAAACCTTCTTCCTCAGAGGACCAAAGAGCAAGGAATGTATCACATTCGACTTCGATTTCAACAAATGCCTTTGCAAAGAGCATCATGCTCACAGTTCCTCCTGTGTTGTCATACGCACCTTCGTACGTTCCTCCGCCGGGTGGGCCACCCGGGAACATGATGTCCATGTGTCCTCCCATTCCTTGGACGCATGAAGCATCACGTCCACGCTTCCATGCGATGACATTGAGGCTTTCTGGTTCTGCTGGATTGCCGTGATCAAACACTCTGAGAATGTGTGTCTCATAGCCGAGTCCTTCAAAATGACCTTGGAAGAACGACGCAGCTCGTTCAAAGGCTGGGTTTGGTGAACCCATCCAGCGATTGATGTAACCACCGCATTGTGTCGTATCGGGGCATACATTCGTAATGTATTCCATTTTGTCCATCCATTCCTTTCCGTTGACGATGGGGGTGCCGTTGGTTACGGCAAGTTCGTATGTATCTCCAGTTCCGTCATCGTGAACAATTGTGAGTTTTACCTCATCGACGTATGGCGTGAGCAACAATCTGCCATTGATGGATTCACCTTCGACTGCAGCATAACCGTTTGGAATGATGTAGCCATCAACAAAGAGCATGACATCGGTCGGAACAGAGATGGCTCTACCGTTTCCTAACAATTGAAATTCATGCCACTCACCGCTTCGTAGCACAACATCTTCAGGCATTTGATAATCGATTTGGAAAACGATCGGAACACCCTCTTGGACTGCTTCCTCCTCTCCGAAACAACCGGAGAGAGATGCGAGGAGCATGAGTGTAACAAGAAACAGGCTCTCGGAGGCTCGCTTGACCTGCATAATGGACCCTAACATCGTCCACTCATAGGTTTTGTTGGTGGAGGTGCGGATAGCGGGAGTCGAACCCACGACATAAGGTTGGAAACCTCAGATGATAACCACTTCACCATATCCGCACGGTGGTAATCTCTCCGAACAAGCACCCTTTTTTGAGCGCATCGGTCAAAACCCATCAATTCAAACCAGGGGGTGGTGGCACGGCATCGTATCCTAATTCGACTCGTCGTCGTTGTACAACATCCTGGTCGGACATCATACGATTGTAGAGGACCTGTGCTGCTTGCGCCTTGCGTTCATCGTTGTCCTTGATGCGGCGGCTCTTTCCACGAAGGATCAACATTCCAAACAGGAATGTGAGAAGAATCGCCGCTGCTCCGGCTTGGAACAATGGCATTTCGAAGACATTCTCCCACTCGAAGGAGTCATCATCACCTGACGATTTCGAACTGTTGTATACGTTCAAGCGAATGGTGTAGGTATCCATCGGGATCTCAGCACCAGGTTCTGTGACCGTTACGACGAGATTGAAATTACCCACACTGGTTGCAGTGCCAGTGAAAATCTTCGATTGTGTGTTGCCGCTAGTAGATGAGAAAATCATTGTATGGGAGCCTGTACCAACTTGGATATTGGTGGACGATTGCCAATCCACTCGGACCGTGAACCCATCTCCCATGTCCGTCGAGACAGAACATGAGAATTTGATGCTGCCTCCTGTGACTGTGTCTGTGGAGAGTTTGCTTGGCAGGCATGTTAGCGACGCCTCACCTGCATTTCGGTTTGGATCGTTTGGCCAATGGTCCGGCTTGTGAGCACCAGAAGTTTCGTTATCACCCCAACCATCTCCATCGGAATCGAGATGTTGCGAGTCATGGAACGGGAATGCATCCTCGTCGTCAGCATAGCCATCTCCATCCGTATCTGGACAACCGATGAGTGTCCCTCGGAAGGCTGTACCGTATTCATCAGGACATTGGTCAGGATCGGTACCTGAGTTTTCATCGCCAAAGCCGTCCATGTCACCATCGTACCATTGTGTGCTATCGTTCGGCCACACATCGTTCAAATCGGAGTATCCGTCACCATCGGAATCTACGCATCCATAGACGTCATTGGTCGAGGTTCCAGCTTCCTCAGGACATGCGTCGCCTTGTGTACCGTTGAGTTCGCCACCGTAACCATCGGAATCCGTATCGTTCCATTGCGATGCATCACCAAGGAACACGTCGTTGGTGTCTGACATACCATCCATGTCTTCATCGTCGCAACCGAAGACATCAC
>CALDQY010000152.1 GCA_937911445.1 uncultured Rhodobiaceae bacterium
AATTTCAGTCATCGGGGGGATCATTTGGGGGCTCAAGACTGACAAAAAACCACTCGCTTATGGTATCTTATCTGCGGGTCTGCTTATCGTATGGCCTTGGCTACTTGTTATATTGGAGTGGTATGAATATTAGGTGGAAATTTTATTGTCAACATATTTGCCATTATCCAGAGACAATCTCAAATGCAAACGAGGGCTTTGAGTTGTAATTAGACCGCTGTTGGTGGAAGTCATGGCGTGGCTGGCTTAATCTTAGGTTACCTGACACTTGCGGGGTACCTTATCCCATTCCTTCTTTTTGGATCGATCGGAGCAGGTGCGTCGATTTAGACCAGGATTGAGATGTTTGAAGGGAACATCTTGATTATCATGGAAGCCGACAGAACATCATGACGAATGGTGCACAAAAGCCACCTCCATCGGTCGTTATTCAGCCGGGCAAGGTACAGAAAGCACCTTCCAAGCCAACACTGGCTGGGCAGGTCAAGGCATTCCCTGGCAATCAAATCATCCTCCAACAAGGTCCAATTTCGAATGGAATGGCAAACTCAGGTCTTGTTCTCGGAGTGTTCGGAGTCGGATCGATACTTCTCGCCCCTCTCACGGAGGGCGGTACCTGCTTCGTTGCCTGGTTGTTTGGTCTTCTTGGCATCATCTTTGGACATATTGGAGCTGCAAGAGGTAAGCAAATCGGTATTGGCCGTGCGCAGGGTATCATCGGTTTGACTCTTGGCTACATTACGTTAGCACTCTATATTGTGCCAATCATCTTCTTGCTTATACTGTTCGAAGGCGGTTGGTGAGGTTCTCAGAATCGACTGAGCCAACTCCTTCAAAAAGGGGAGCCAACTCGGGTAGGTTGGGCGATTAGGGTAGTCTGGATATCCTTCCGGCCTTCGGAGCCGGAGACGTGGGTTCGAATCCTGCATCGCCCGCTCAATCATCACATCACTGCGAAGCCTTCTGCAACCAAACTTGAACTGACTCCTCGCCCCATGTTTCAGTTCGATGCAGTGACAAACCTGCTTGACTGAGCACGTCCTGATCGATGTTGGATGGAACAGGCTTCTGGTGTACAACCTGGCTTTGAACCAGATAGAATTCATCCACCAACCCTTCGTTGAGGAACGAATGAATGGTCGTTGGACCTCCCTCAATGAGCAGTCGTTGCTTTTCCATATCGCCTAAGCGATTGAGTAGAGGAAGCAAGCCGTTGTAATCTGCCCCGATTTGCATTGTTTCGTGACCATCTGTGTAGACGATGGCTTCTGAATCGGTTCGTTCTTGCGGGTCGAGGACAACCCGAAGTGGTTGACGTTCTGTCTCAATTCGACGAATGGTGAGTGATGGATTGTCGCGTTCAATTGTTTCAGCTCCGACGAGGATCGCATCGCAATCTTTGCGCAAGCGATGAACTTCATCGAGACATGCCTCACTGGTGAAGCGTTGTGCTTCTTCGCTTCGATCATCCACTGAACCGTTGGCATCAACGGCAAGTTTGACGGTAACGATTGGGCGGCGATGTTCGCACCAGTGAAGGAAGGGTTTCATTTGTTCAGCGGCAAGGTGTTCGAGAAGTCCTGATTGAACTGAAATTCCAGCGTCTTCAAGCACTTGGAAGCCTTTACCGCGAACGGTCGGGTTTGGATCAGGATGAGCGACAATGACATGCTTGACACCGGACCAAAGCAGTGCTTCCGTACAAGGCGGGGTTCTACCGTAGTGATTGCATGGTTCCAGTGTGACATACGCCGTTGCACCATTCGGGGACTGTCCTTTCGATTCAGCATCGTGGATGGCCATCTGCTCAGCATGCAA
>CALDQY010000153.1 GCA_937911445.1 uncultured Rhodobiaceae bacterium
GGTGGTTTCCGAACCCAATCTTTTGGTGAGTTCTCCCCAATACTTCGATAACGACATCCGGAATTTCAATTTCAGCGACCTTGAATTGAGGTGCATCTATGACGAAAATTTGCGACGTAACCGCCCGCTTATCCTTGGTTCCGGCAAAGAAGATACGGTTGCGAGAAATCCCGAGTTTCTTGGCGAGGTTGTTGCAGAAACGGTTGGTTTCCCAGTTCGTCAAGGTGATTTTTGCGACTGTAAAGCGACCTTTTGGATTGAGGGTAATGGTTGTAGCAATTTCATCGACACGGAAGTCAGCGACCCGTGATTTGAGTACACCGCCGATACCGTTGCCATCTGTAGCATAGCCGATAAGTCCGATGGCTTCTGCCAGCGAATCGTTGGGCTGCATAGCAGCCACCTCATAGTGTTAGACTGTCAAATTCGCTGGATAAGCTGCTGACGATTTCGTTAAGAACAGCATCGGGCTTTGCTTTTCCAGTGGTACGAATGTAGAATTCTGGAGGATCCAGATCAGGGTGGCCAGGGAAGTAGTTGGCGTACTCGACGGACTTGTGGTTGTTCAATCGGTCCCGAAGGATTTGAAGAGCGGTGTGAGACTCTCCAGTGATTCGAAGTCGGAGTTCATTTTTCTCATGAATGAGGACCTTGACTGGCATGTTATCGTTTTGGCGACCAACCACCCCATATTGAACCTTGCCGTCCATGAGAAAGCAGGTTTTCACTTCGCGAGCGACCATCTCACCCTGTCACTTAAACACCCTCTGCCCTTGGGATTGTGCATGGACACCTCGAACTATGAGGACCTGATGGCGGAATACGCCGGTCTGTTCAAGCGTCTGTCCGTTCCTATTCTTGTTGTGTCTGCGCTTCTAACCGTGGCATTGAGTGCGCATCTCTTGACGTCGCCTCCTGAGTTTCGTACGGATTTGAACGATTTCGCTCCTGAATCGGAATCCAACAAAGCGCATGAAGAGATTCACGCCTATTTCCCTGATGAATCAAGGCCGATGTTTGTTCATGTAACCGACGACAACGGTGGAAACGTCCTCAGTATTGATTCACTCAAACAAATGGATGCTGATCTCGTATCTCTCCAATCGGATGAACGCGTCGAGTTGTCTGCTGTGGTTTCATGGACGACCTCACCCGGGATGATTCAAATAGCTCTCGATGAGCAATCACCAGGGACAACGCTCTCTGATTACCAGGACTGGCCTTCGCTTGTCGATGCTGTTGTCGAGGAAGATACGAGATGTTCCATTAACCAAGACGATGCTTTGCTGAGTACGGTGAACTTTGTTGGTTCAGCACTCATCAACAAAAACTTGGACATTAGTAAAACCTGTTCGTACCTCGCCAATGGAGAAGGTGACGCAGTTCCTGCTGCTGATTCAACAGCGTGGGTGATCGAGATCGATCCTGAACTGCCAGAAGATGAGCGTCGAGAAATCCAACATCAAATCCGACTTGCATTTTCAGATGTCAGCGAAGCATCCGAGCTTGATTATGCAGTAGCATCCCTCGATCTCATGTCCTACGATATTGATCAAGGAACCTTCGACAATCTCGCATTGTTGATTCTCTTTGCAACATTGGTTGTCATTGCTCTTTTGTTTGTTGCATTCAGGAACATCAAAGGTGTCTTGTTCCCTGTAATCAGTTTGAATGTGGCCCTGGTCTGCACCTATGGTTCGCTCAATCTTTTGGGCATTCGATTCACGGCGCTTGAGGTCGCCGTTGCCCCACTGGTCCTCGGTTTGGGTATTGATTATGCGATTCACTTGCAGCGTTCGTTCGCGTACCATCGAAACAATACCGACAATGTTGCAGAAGCATGGATGCGAGCGTGTGGCAAATTGAGTATTCCACTCTCACTCGCAGTCGTTACGACGGTTGCAGCGTTCCTCGCCAATCTTGTCTCGCCACTGCCTCCACTCGCGACCTTCGGTATTGCACTCGCATTTGGTGTCGTATGTGCCTTTTTGACCTCAACACTCCTTATTGGAGCCCTCCATGTGACTTTTAACGCAAAAGCAACCACTGAATTGCGTAAGCCATTGAAGCTGACCAACCTGACACAACCCCTGCTCGAACTTCATCGAAAGCAGCAAGTCGGCGTGTTCCTCGTAGCCATCGCCATTTCAGCAGCATCGGTTATTGGCGCCATGCAACTTGAAACCGATTTTGACCTGTCCGATTTCGTCAACGAAGACATGGAGATCATGTCGGTTCGTGATGACATCAATTCAAACTACGACAGTGCTGGTTGGAAGTATGTCTACGTTCTCATGGAACCGGTCGGTGGAGGTGTTATTCCTGATGATGTTACCCTGCTTGATAATCTGAGAAATTTGCATTCGAACCTCAAGAACAACCAAGACGTTGTAGGGACCGATGAACGATTCCCGTCGCCTTCGTACGAAGGTCCGTATGTCGTATTGAGAGATGCCGTTATGCGCAACGAATCGTTTGGTGCAATTCACGGATTGGAAGTCGAGTACAACGATGTGTGGGATGACCCTGATGCAACCATCGATCTCGGACTTGTCTTTGCTGATTTGCAGAACAATTACACGGTCGCAGATCCATTGTCTGGAAAGACTTGGAGCGACCGAGTCAATGCGACTGTTCACCTTGATGGGACAAACATCGCCCATCTTCGAACAGAGGTTCGCGTTGAAGCAACAACCTCCACGGAATCAAAGCGAGTGATCTCCGAGTTTGAGTCGATGATTGGAACGAGCGATGAAGACGGAACATTGCGAAGTTCACTCAAAGATTATGCAGTTATTCACGTCACTGGTGACTTAGTTGTCCTGCAACAAGTGCTCGATGGTTTGTCCTCTTCCCAATTGAAGTCGACAGCGATTTCACTGATCGTTTCGTTTGCGGTTTTGTTGGTACTTACTCGTCGAATTCTCCCCGCATTCATCGTTCTCTTGCCTGTAGGCATGGCAGCACTCTGGGTGGTTGGATCGATGGCTGTCCTCGGTATCAAGTGGAATGTTTTGACCGTCCTTGTTACAGCATTGACACTCGGTATCGGTATCGATTACACGATTCACATGTGGAGGCGCATCGAGTGGGAATTGCAACGGCAGGACGATCATTGGAGTGCACTGAAAACGTCGCTCGAAACAACCGGCGTTGCCTTGATGCTTTCAGCAGCAACGACCGCTGCAGGATTCCTCGTCCTCATGTTGTCACCAATGCCAGTCATCCAGGACTTTGGTCTGATTACAGCAGTGACAGTGTTCTTCTCGCTTGTCCTTGCGCTTGTTCTCCTTCCGGTCTTGCTTGAATTGGCAGCAAGAGCACAGGAAGTAGGCGAAAACGGAGCTAACTAAGTGCCTGTATTACACTGTCCATATCGAGACCTTGATCTCGGGCGACCAGTGCAAGAGCCATCCAACCCGTCACATGAACCAAAGCACGTTGCTTACGGGTTGCTCGACGTTGAACTTCTTCAGAATCGAGCCCAGAAGCCCTTGCAATGTATTTCATCAACCGTCGGGTTGTTGCGGCACGTGGATCGTTTGCTTCTTCTTTGAGTTGAATCGGAGTGGTTTGCGCTGGTTGGGCAGCAACCTCGTCGGTTATGGTAGGCTCCTCTATCGATTCAGATGTTGACGTTTCTCCACGTTTGTAAGAAACTGGATGAATCAAACGCTGTGGTCTTGGATACCATCCAAGAGGTGTCACAGAGGATGAGAAATCGTCAACTGGTGAAAGATTCTCTTGGCCACCTGTCAACCATCCTGATGCTATGA
>CALDQY010000154.1 GCA_937911445.1 uncultured Rhodobiaceae bacterium
CTGTGGTGGTGTAGGGGTTAGCACGGCAGATTGTGGTTCTGCCAGCCCGGGTTCAATTCCCGGCCACGGCCCCATTCATTCCAACTTCTCTGAATCGATGGTGTGACCCATACGCTCAACTTTGGTTTGCAAGTATTGCAAATTGTCTTGGCCAACACCAGCGACCAATGGAACTGTTTTTGCGACGGCGATACCGTGTTTCTCAAGTTGCTTCACCTTATCCGGATTATTTGTGAGCAAAGCAACCTCGTTGATTCCAAGATCGTTGAGCATCGTTGCAGCAATTTTGTAATCCCTTCCATCAGCCGGATGACCCAATATCAGATTTGCATCGAGTGTATCAGCACCTCGATCCTGCAAGTGATAAGCCTGGATTTTCGCATGCAAACCAATGCCGCGGCCTTCTTGACGGAGATACAGCAGACAGCCCCAACCGTTCTCAACAATGGCCTGCAGGGCAGCATCAAGTTGTGGACCACAATCACAACGGAGAGACGAAAAGGCATCTCCAGTGAGACATTCCGAATGAACACGCATGAGCACAGGATCGGGCCCTTCCATTGAACCAAGCATCAATGCAACATGATCAAGGCCCGTTTCCTCTTCATGATAGACGTGAATGTCAAACTGACCCCATTTTGTAGGAAGTTTTGCTACACTTGGAACATCATCACTCATTTGCTTTCACCTCGATGAGAAACACGTACTCGCCTTCAATCGATTCAACGGAAAGAAGTTCATGAGGTGTTCGGCCGAGCATCAAGGGGATATCATGCAACGTTTCAGGATCGCTTGCTAGCACTTGAAGAACAGAGCCTACGCTCATGTTTGATAAGGCCTGCTTAGCTTCAGCAACAGGAACGGGGCAGAAGAATCCCAGCACATCGAGGAGATGTGTAGCATCCTTGACCTCGACCATGGTGTGTTGTCCAACCCCTGCTTTTTGAACACATCCACGTTTTGAACTGCATTTCCCGCAACACGTTGAAGAGGAGCAAGCACAAGCACAACCCAATGGGTACGGTCGCTTCGTCGAAGGCAAGCGATGACATGAGTTGGGGTGAAGTCGCTCAGCTCGGTCTTCGTTACGGAAAGATCCCGTTGGCGCTTCTCGCAGTCGAAGCCCTATACTGGTTCATTACACAGCCATCCGATACGCTTGCTCTAATTCAGGTCACAGAAGCCTACATCTGGAACGAGGTGACACAACTTATGTTCGGAGAGGGAGCTTCGACATTGAGCACACATAACGGTTGGATGACGCGAATTGATTTCCATCACGAAGCATTTCCTGGAGCATTCAATTCAGTTGGACTCTATGTGTCCGATGAGTGCGCAGGTGTCCATGAGATGATTTTCCTCTCAACACTCGTCTTGATGACAGATGGCGTCACACAGCGAGAGAAATTCAAGGCCGTTGCCGTGATGTGTGGAATCGTGTACGTCTTGAACATCGTTCGTCTCGTTGCATTTTACCCAATTGCAGTCGAAGGTTGCCTTGCTAACCCCAACCAGCCAGAATGCTTGAACGATATGTGGAACTTTCACACCTTTGTCTATCAATGGGGTTTCCTGATTGTCTTGCTGTTAATGTGGCTTGCATGGTTCAAATTTATCGGTGGAGCGAACAGGACGATGAAAGCCGCACATGAAGAAAAAGAGCAATGGCGTATCATCCTTCGAAAACGCTGGGAGCAGAAGCATTTTGCCTTCATTGGCGTCATGATTGCATTCTTTGGCATCGCATGGTTTTGGGTCAATGGTAATTCAACTGCAATGGATGCAAAGAGTGTGATTGACTTCTGTGCATTTAGCGATCTAACCACACCAAACTGTTACCAAGCTCAGAACACTTGGGACAATGCGATACAAGGGGCATGGTCGTTCGCGATCCTCGGACTCGTCATTGGCACCTTAGGATTCTACGAAATCGAACGAAAAGATTCGGAAGGCAACTGGCCAGAGATTCCATCTCAAGAAGATGCGAACGAAGAAGTGGAATCAAAGAGCAAAAAGCAGAAGCCAAAGGGTTCGTGGAGAAGTCGTTCAACTTCGGAAGAAGAATAATCAGAGCACTTCAGCATGGACTTTTAGAGCACCAAATGGATGCGTTTGAATGGCCTTCATTGCCAATCCCAGCTTGCTGCTGTGAATGGCAACAACGGTTGTGTCGCCTTCAAATCGAACGTCTCCAATGGCAAGAGCATCACATCGGAGATGCTGCTCGAACCATGAAGCAATTTGCAAAGGTGAACCAAGTTGTTCCGTTCCTGCACCGAGACGGATGCTAACGAAACCATAGACGTCGGCATTCTCTCCGAAATCGTCTTGCTTCCTGACTGGATCACGCTCAACGCCATCTGGCAAATCAGGTGCGTCTGTCTCTTGAACATCGAGATTGTAGGTTGCAATGATTTTCCCCATCTGAGGTGCATCGTCCTTGGAGACCAAACTCCAAGCTTCACCATGACGGCCAATACGCCCAGTACGTCCGATGCGGTGGATGAATGAGTCAATATCCGATGGAACATCGTAGTTGACAACCAGTGTGATACCATCAATGTCGATTCCACGTGCAGCAACATCCGTTGCAGCAACAATTCGAACGTCTCCTTCTCGGAACCGATCGAGAATGCGCTCGCGTTGATTTTGTTTCAAATCACCATGCAAGCCTGCAACATCGAACTTATGCTTCTGCAAGCGTTGAACGGCAAGGTCGACCATGCGCTTCGTGTTGCAGAAGATGATGCACTGATCGTCATCACCCATTCGAACGAGAAGACGACCCAAGGCCCACAATTTGTTAGCACGGCCAATTGAAATCTTGTACAAGTCGATTGGAGGAACATCAAGTTCTTCCTCATTGGTCATGACAAACTCTGGATTGTTGGTAAACTCGTTTGCAGCATCAAGAATCTCTTGTGGGAACGTTGCAGAGAAAAGAAGCGTTTGCTCACGAGCAGTCGTTCGCTCCAAAATCCAGAGGATGTCCGGAAGGAATCCCATATCCAACATCCGATCCGCTTCATCAAGACAAAAAATCTCAATCTTTGCAAGGTCAAGGTGTCCACGCTCCGACATGTCCATCACACGACCAGGTGTTCCAACGATGAGGTCAACACCATCGTCGAGCCCTTTTGCTTGTTTCTCGAGGTCGGTTCCACCATAGACGGTCATGATGGAAAGTCCGGCATCACCTTGCAACTGATTCATTTCTTCTGCAACTTGTTGGGCAAGTTCACGTGTTGGTGCAAGAACCAAACCTTGCAGACTTCCAGTTGGCTGACATCGCTCGAGAATTGGAATACCAAACGCAGCCGTCTTACCCGAACCAGTTCGAGCCTGGCCGATGACGTCTTGACCAGAGCGAGCAATTGGTATCGTATCGCGCTGAACTTCAGTCAAGCATTCCCACCCAAGCGATGCAATACCTTGCATGATGCTGTCAGGGAGTTGAAGAGAATCGAATCGTGTTTTGGTGAACATGTGTGCTCCTTCCGTCCCTTTTGTTCAGGCCACCGAGACGGAGGTGGCCCCCACGCACATCAGAAGTTTTCTCGATCCTTAATTTCCGCCTGAAGTTGGCCCATCCAGTACTTCTTGGCGTTGTCACGGTTGAGCGGTCGACGCATTTGTCGAACGTGCTCAAGGATGTATTGTCGGAATTTGAGAGCCTTGGTTCGGTTCACACCTTTTGGCGTAATTCCTTCCCATAGCCGGTCGAATTGGAGTTCTTTGTCGTCCATCATGCGATGACCTCGATGTCCAACCGACCAAGCACCCCCTCATAACCATGTCGTTAGGCGTCTTGCACGTCGTCATCACGAGGAGCGTCCAGCAGATGTGGTTCAGGAGGAGCATTTCCGAGCCCAACCGCTTTGCCTTGCGCATGGGCGACTTCTCTTTCCAAAGCTGGAACGGGTAGTGCCGGAGAGAGGAAGGCGTTCTTCTCTGCTTCCGTGCCTTCAATCGAAGCATCGAAGGTCATTTCTGTCAACATCTTCTTCAGTTCAGCATTGGTTTCGCTTTGAAGTAATTCAGTTGCAACAAGACGCAGTTTGTCTTCAACAAGCAACATTGGAAGCATTTCAATGCAGGATCGTCGAACTACGGCGTTCGGATGACGGGCCCCGTTCATGATGAGGTTACGAGCACGTGAGTCGTCTGTATCCATTGAGCGAATGGCGCGAAGAGCATTGTTTCGAACCTTTTCATCCGAATCGAGAATGGCTCGCTCGGTCAGCATAATTGCAATTCGAGGCTCCTTCTTTGAGAGCGATGAGAGCGTCTGCGATGCATTTCTTCGCACTTCTGCATCAGCATCGTTCAGTGCCCATGAGATCAAATCCCATCCCATAGCCCCAGCACGCTGGACGATGCTCCTGAGCAATTTTGAGGCTTTACGCCTTAATCGTATATCGTCGACAAGAAGCAACTCATCGATGTGGTCGCAGACCACTTCTGGCCATGTCTCAGTGAGTGCTTTCAAGCCACGCCAAGCGGGTTCGCTTCGGGCTGCAATGGTCGAACGCAGTTCTTGTGCAAGGGAACTGTCAACCCCTGAGGGAAACGTTGGAGCAGCCTGTTCAAGACACGCACTAGCAGCCTGACGTACACGAACATCGTCATCATCAAGGAGAACGGAAAGCCAGTCGAACAACTCATCCGAACGTTGCTCTGCGACCGTTGGAAGAACCTCCAGTGCCGCAACACGAATGTCTGCATCATCGGACTCAAGAGCCAGCAGCAAACTCGCATGCGCTCGATCCGCCCATACACCCTTCAGACGACCAAGACCTTGAACACCATCAACTCGGGAAAGTGTATGGCGTCCACCGTTCCAATTGACCGTTAGCTCCTCTGTTTTTCCAGTAGAGAGGTCATGAAGTTCTTGTCGAGTGCACTCCAACCATGGCCCTATGCGCTCTTTTTTGTTGGTTTTCCGAGTCTGGCGACGCCCTGTTGCAATGGGCAAACCCGTCCTTGGGTCTCGTGCAATGTACTCTCGAACCATCGTACCAATCAGAGGGTGCATTCTTCCAGTGATTATGAACCTTCACTTACCACTCTCTGGACAGAGATTGGCAAGCCTCAAGAACGGGTTGAATCAACGATTGCTTATGTGGCATCGTCGCGCCATGCTCGGTTTGCTGTTGACCATGATTATGGTCCTTGGCACAATCAGCCCTGCACTGCTTCTTCTTGAGGAGCATGTACCCGAAATAGACCGAGCAAACGGCGAAGAAATCAACTTCAACGCTCAAGGATTCCTGCTCAACAAAGTCGATAAAAACACTACCACGAACGAAATGGAACTGCAACGCCCTGAAATTACGTGGGTACCTACAACGGGCGGTGGTCTCATGATTACGAGAGCCCACGGCTGCATGGCACACGATACGACCAACGAATTGGTTTATCTCATGGGCGGGAGAACGGATCCAGACCCACAACAAAGCAACGATGAGTCAGCAACGAATCTGATTGAGATTTGGAACCAATCAACCGAAACATGGTCACTCGCCCAATTTAACATGCCAAACACCCAACAGTATCACGAATGCGTCCAAATCAATGACAAGATTTACGCTATTGGCGATTGGTATCCAAACGTATCTCCAGCGCGAAAATCAACCGGTCAGGTTCAAATCTACGACATCGCAGCAGAAGCTTGGGTCAACAACACGACCAGTATGCCACCTTCAATGGAGGTCGGTAACTTTGGCATGGCATCCATTGGGAACAAAATCTACATCGCAGGTGGTGTTCAAAACTCCTCAGCGAACGATGCAACGGATCGTCTTCTCGAGTACGACACGGTCACAGGTATATGGACCGAACTTGCCAACATGACGGAGAAGCGATTCGCTTTCCCGTTGGTTGAATATCACGGACTTCTCTATGCCTTCGGTGGATTGCAAGGTCCGTATACGTGGAGCACTCAGCCCGTTATCAACACGAGCGAAGTATACGACCCTTCAACCAACACTTGGACCAAACTGCCCAATATGTCCTTCCACCGATTTGGAATGGCAGGCTCCGTTCACAACGATGAGATTGTTCTGATTGGCGGACACAGCCAAAGTGCGTCTGTCAAAGATACATGGGGTTATATCCCAGCATCAAACGAATGGAGAAAGCAAGATGATTTGTCCATCGGCGTCTTTGACCTTGCAGCCATCGATGCGGATGGAGTCACCGTCTTCGCTGGAGGCGATCTTTCCTCGCAGCCCTACAGCAATGGCTGGGGCGTTCAGTACCTTGATGAAACAGAAATTGCCCCTCGAATCGAAAATCACACGGGATGGATTTCTTCACCGATCAACAATCTTGCGACTACAGAACATGGCTCAGCGTCCTTGATGTGGATGGAACTTACCGGTTCGACACCCACTTCAACGGCGATGGGATTCCAGTATCGCGTATCAAATTCAGAAACAGGTGTTGCATCCGAAACATGGAAGCCTATTGACACATTGAATCCAGCGAATCTTGCTGTTCTCGGCATTGGTAACCATTCTCTTTCGGGTGTAGCAGCAAGCGATAACGGTTTGATGGAATACCGCATCCAACTCTATACGGAAGAAGTCCAAGACTGGGTCATCCCGAATCTAGATGCATTACGCTGGGGAGCAGAAGAGGCTTCGTTTTCCCTGAGCAATCCTTCAGCCATTCAGCCCAATGCTCCACAGATTACGTTCTCAACGCATCATGCAGCTATGGAGCAAGAACTTCTGCAACCAGCTGTGTTTGAATTTGCAATGATCAAGGCAACGACAGAAGGGTTCATTCATCCCGACGCCGTTTGGACAACAGTTCGTGTTTCTCCCGATGGGAGTTCACCGATTGTAAGCGATACGGACAATCTCTTGGACAGCAGTAGCGTTTCCGTATCCGTAGCGACAACTGGTGTTCGGAATGTCGAATGGGCACTCTCATTCAACGACATGGACACCGATAATGTCCTGATTCGCGCGTCCACTGAGGGCGTTGCAACGTCGACCTACACACACCCCACACCGGTAAACATCGATCGTTCAATCTCAGTCTTCATGGATTCTGTTTCATCCAATTTCTCAACGCAAGGCGGCGACGATGTCTCACAGGATGAAGTCCTGCGCGGAGGTTCATCGATGACCGTAGCTGTCGATCATGCCTACTCGAGCAGTGGCTTAAGGCCTCTTTCAAACAACATCAAGGTACGCCTCCATGTTGACATCGACCTACGAACACAAGACGAAAACGCTCCTCAATCGTGGTACAATACGTCCACAGCCTTTGTCGGTCTCAGTGCCAATCAGCCAACAGAATTTATTCTCACCTTGCCAGCAAATGTCTCTGGACAAACCTTCGTTCATATCGAGGCGCAAACCACGGACTCGCTTGAATTAACCGTCGATCAAGCCGCATCGTCCATTCGATTCCTTCTCGATTCCTTCGCCCCGGTCGTGATGACAACCTCACCACTTGTTGATGCATATCTCAATGTTAACCAAAATCGCACAGTGAGCTTGAATGTCTACGATGCTGTTGGGTTTGCACAGGACAGCATTCAATCCTATGTTTGGCTTGAGGGAATCCACGATGCGAACGCCAATGGTCTCCCCGAGACAAATGAGCGAGTTCTTGTTGAACACGAGGCCATTAACATCGATACATCTTGGCAATTCATGTTTTATCTCAA
>CALDQY010000155.1 GCA_937911445.1 uncultured Rhodobiaceae bacterium
GGTAGCGAGGGATGGATTTGAACCATCGATCTCCGGGTTATGAGCCCGACGGGATATCCAGACTACCCCACCTCGCTGATTCAAACGCCACAGTCCTTCCCTTTGAAACCACCGATGTGGTATTTTTTCATCCTCTTTCGGCACTGTCTTCTTCAAGGATGACCTACAAGTAGTGCCATGGGCGGACGAGCAGGGGTTGTCTTGTTGTCATCGCTCTTGTTGTGCTCGATGCTTGTTGGCTGTTTTGGAAGCGACGATTTGGACCAGAAAGAACTCATTGACTTGGTTGTGCATTACGATGCAACCAATGGAACAATCCAACAATCGTTCATCGGCGGATCTCAAATCTCATTTAGTGGTGTTACCTTTAGTTTTGATTTTGCTCGAACAACATCCGACTATGGCCTGAAAACTTTCACGCTCGACCCAGGTGACGGTCGCTCAATCATCAGCATCGATGCTTCTGAATCAGCAAACATCGACGTCGAATACCAAATTCATGGGATGTATGCAGTCATCCTAGCAGCAACCGACATCAACGACAATACTGCGAACATGACGGTTGTACTACGAGTCGAGCATTCGATTGAATGGAGCGAAGCAAACTCAGCAGATCCAGATACAATGGAAATCAACACAACTCCTGGGAACGAAAATTTCAATCCAAAGCAGGTCGTTATTGAATCGGTTGTTGAAAACCCGAGTATATTTGGCACGCCTGGAAGCCCTGTCACTGTCACATGGGAGCTTACGGACCCTGAATCAAACAGCAAAGGCAGCAACACAGAACAGATAGCTGATGGACAATCAGGCATGTGGGATTTTGATCTAAACTTTCCTGACCAAGGCGTCCACGATTTGACCGTTACCATTGATCAGGGAACAGACCGAGTGAACATCAATCACATCATCGACATTCTTTACGAACAGGAAGAATCTGTACCAAACCCATATCAGCAAGACAATGAATCTGAAGAAGAGAATTCTGAAAGTGAATGAAAAGTGAAATTCGGTATCATGCGGCGATGGCCGAGTTCTTGTTCAGATTTCATTAGCCATTTGTCCCATTCTTCGCTTGATATACCCTCAGCCATTGGTTTGGCATGAGTGATACAATGAGCACAAAAACAAAGAAGAAAACAACAAGTAAGAAGAATGAAGTCCCTACTGAAGACGAAGTGGTACCAATGGAAGTCGTAGATGAAGAGGTTCCCGAAGTCAAAATCGAGGACTTACCCGGAGTCGGTCCAGCAACAGCTGAAAAGCTCCGAGAAGCCGGATTTGACGAACTTCTCTCCCTTGCAGTCATGTCACCTGCAGACCTTGCGGAACAAGCCGAACTTGGTGAAGCAGTAGCGGGTAAGATCATCAATGCTGCCAAGAAAATGGCCAACATCGGTGGTTTCGTTTCTGGTGTAGCGCTCCTCGATCGTCGTCGAGAAGTTCAGAAGCTCTCATCCAAAGTCCAGTCAATTGACGACCTCCTTGGAGGAGGATTCGAAACACAGGCTCTCGTCGAAGTGTACGGTGCATTCGGTTCTGGGAAGACCCAAATTGGACACCAACTTGCCGTCAACTGTACCATGCCCATTGAAGATGGTGGTTTTGATGGCGATGTTTTCTACATCGACACTGAGGACACATTCCGTCCGGAGCGAATAACTCAGATGGCCCGTGGACATGGTCTTGATCCAGACACGGTCCTGAGTCGAATTCACGTTGCACGTGCATACAACTCTGCGCATCAAATGCTCCTAGCTGAAGAAATCAAGCGTATGAGCAAGGGACTCAATGTCAAGATGATCATCGTCGATTCGCTTACAAGCCACTTCCGTGCGGAATTTATCGGTCGCGGCATGCTTGCAAACCGACAACAGAAACTGAACCGTCACCTCAAAGATCTCAAGCAACTCGCTGACGTCAACAATGCACTCGTTTTGGTCACAAATCAAGTCCACTCCAAGCCTGATGCCATGTGGGGAGCCCCCACCAAGCCAATCGGTGGCCACGTTCTCGCTCACGCCTCTACCTTCCGACTTTATCTCCGGAAGGCGAAGGGTGGTCGACGCATCGCACGACTCGTTGACTCTCCAAACCTACCGGACGGCGAGTGTGTCTACCAGGTAACACAAGAAGGTCTCCGAGATTGATTTAGTATGCTGAAACCGCTTCGATGATGGAAGTTTGGTGCAATACATTCAAGTTAGGATGAATCAAGATAATGACCATGCGCCATTTGATTGAACGAGTTTTGGAACTATCTGATGAGGAAATTGTACCTCAACTCGATCCTCAGCCCAACGGCCAAGGCACAGATGAAGAGCTTCGAGCATTGCTTGAATCGCTTCAACCTCGAATCCGTGTGTACGGAGTCGGCGGTGCTGGTTGTAACGCAGTCGGTCGGCTTGATGCTGAAGGTCTGTTCGAGAACTCATTCGTTACAGGCTACGCCATTAACACAGATGCCCAGGCGCTCCTTATGTCTCCTCTCGAACACAAAGTTCTGATCGGACGAACTGCACGAGGCAGAGGGGCTGGAGGAGACCCAACAAAAGGTGAAGCTGCAGCTCTAGAATCCGAAATGGCGCTTCGAGGCATCACCACCGATACACAACTTGCGATTATTGCTGCGGGTATGGGAGGTGGTTCCGGTACCGGAGCGGCAGGGCATATCGCACGATTGGCAAAGGAACAGGGCGCGATGACCATCGCCGTGGTCACTTATCCATTCAAATCCGAAGGAGCGACACGCAAAGAAAATGCGGAATGGGGTCTTGAGCGCCTACGTGAACACTGCGATACGATTCTCGTGATTCCAAATGAGCGCCTCCTTGAAATTGAAGGCGTGAAGGATCTTCCACTCGCTAGTGCTTTCCGAGTTGGAGATGAACTCCTCGTACGTTCCATCATCGGTGTCACTGAATTGCTCACGCGAGATGGAATGGTGAACCTTGACTTTGAGGATCTCAAAGCCGTTATTCATTCAGGAGCAGGGGTAGCGATGATTGGTCTTGGTGCAGGTTCTGGGCCCGGAAGAGCTGAAGAAGCTACATTGGAAGCCCTACATTCGCCCCTACTCGATCTCGACTTTAGCGATGCTCGCGGTGCGCTCATCAATGTCGTCGGGGGCAACAATCTCACCTTAGGAGAGGCGGAACGTTGCGCTCAAATCATCACAGAGCGTATCTCGCCTCATGCAAAAATCATCTGGGGAACCGCTGTTGATGAAACACTGGATGATGAAATTCGCGTCATGCTCGTGCTAACGGGTGTTAAGAGCGAACAAATTCACGGATCCTCGGAACGTCGTCAGCTCAAAGCACTGCGGAGCAGTACAATTGAATTTGTCAATTGATCAGTCACGCAATGTAATGATGAGCAACCCTACAAGTGCTACCATCGAAACCAAACCAACGCTGTAGTCCATCGGGCTGAACCCATCTGCTTGGTCTGAAAAAATTTCACCATCGTACTCTACACCTGGCAATCGGAGACTGAGACTGTTCCACGCATCTTCAGAACTCGCTTGATTACCATTCACTGCATTGCCGTATACTGTGAAGTCAACATACGATGCATTGTCTTCTGGACTTACGAATGAAAGGTTCCAACTGCGAACCATATTACCGGATTCAGTGTGTGTCCATCCATCGTCTAATTCTTGAATCAAACCGGCTGATTCATCAAAGGTGATGGAACCGCCAACAACCAGCATTCTGAACCCCCCGATTGAACCATTTGGATTTGCTGCAACCTTTTCAGACTCTACGATGATGGAAAAATTGTAGATTGTATTCGATTCGTAGGATTCTGGCAACCCTTCAATCCACACAGTCGTAGATTGATCCCTGTCTCCGTGACATAAGCATCCTTCATTCGCAGATTTACCGATACCGGATGGTGCAGAAACAGCGACTTGCGAAAGGAGAGCGAGAACAAGCACAACAACAACCGCTCGCATCTCAATCCTCAATTCAACCAAAAATACCCTCCATTTGAATCTTCATGTTCGATGCAGAAGGAACAATAGTTCAAAAGTGAATCACGGAGATTTCATTCTGATAACATGGATTTTGACCAACCAATTACGCCGGATTTCAACGCTGATGAGGTCGATTTTTTTGCTGAATTAGGTGCTCTATCATCGGTACAGCCCGCTTCGTCGAACCCACTGCACAACATTTTGCTTGAGGAAGAGGAGCATGAAATGCCTGAAGTTGATCCTGTGCTCGTTGCTGAATTGCTCCAAGTTCTCGCCCAACACAACATTCGTCAACAATCCGAAGATGGTTTTGATGCACTTCCTGAGAACGCGCAAAACATTGACTTGAATTCAGCTAGAGTCACGCTCTCAGATGATGAATACCGTCTTTCTCTCCTCGTCGAACTTCAAGGTAATCAGCAAATTCGACCGTGTGTCCGAGTTCAACACAATGCTGGAGATTTTGATTTCGTTGAAGAGAACAACATCCCCTCCGTTTGGAAACCACTGTATGATTTGTTGGAGAACGCCTTCAAACAGGCAATTCAGTCTTTGAAATCCAGCACTTACTTCTGATGAAGCACAAGATCCCAGACAATCTCGATGTTCTCGTCAAGTGAGTTTGAAACAGAACAGTACTTTTCATGGGACTTTTCGATTGTCCTTCGAACGAGTTTCTCTGGAACATCGCCTTCGACATGGTAGGTCATGTTGACCTTTGTGAACGAACGAGGATACTCCTCCCTGCGATCGGCATCCAAATCGACCCAAACTTGTCCAAATTCACGATTTTTCAAGCCTACAACGACATCGACAATGGAACATGCTCCAATCATCTGCAAGAAGATCTGCATGGGCGATGGACCATCCTCCCAATCAACATCGATGGATTGGCCCCGTTCGTTTTCGCAGTCGAGTTGTGTCCCGCCGGCCCAAGTTACCTTCGCTCGCATAGAAACAATCGCATCGGTTGGTTCTTGAAGTGGTTATTGGTGGGTCGGTATGAGAACTATGAGCGGCGAACCTGTTGTCATGCAAAATGGAAAACTTCACATCCCAAACAATCCAATTATCCACTACATCGAAGGAGATGGAATTGGTGTTGACATTAGCCCAGTCATGATTTCCGTTGTTGATGCAGCTGTCTCAAAAGCATACAACGATGAAAAGCAAATTGCTTGGAACGAAGTTCTCGCCGGTGAGAAGGCATTCAATGCAACTGGAGAGTGGCTTCCTGAAGCTACGCTCGATGCTATGCGCTCAGGTCTTGTATCCATCAAAGGCCCACTCACCACCCCTGTCGGCGGTGGAATCCGATCACTCAATGTCGCTCTTCGACAAAAACTGGATCTCTTCGCTTGTGTTCGTCCAGTTCGATGGTACGATGGTACGCCATCTCCAGTCAAAACACCTGGTGATGTTGACATGATTATCTTCCGTGAGAACAGTGAAGACGTTTACGCTGGTATTGAGTGGGAAGCTGGTTCCGAAGGCGTCAAGAAATTGATTGATTTCTTGACCAATGAGATGGGTGTTGATAAGATTCGATTCCCTGAAACATCAGGCATTGGAATCAAACCAATCAGTCAAGAGGGAACAAACCGAATTGTTCGAGCTGCACTTCAATACGCAATTGACAACGACAAGGAGAGTGTTACGCTTGTTCACAAAGGGAACATCATGAAGTTCACAGAGGGTGGATTCCGTGACTGGGGATACCAGCTCGCGAAGGAAGAATTTGGTGCAGTCGAACTTGACGGTGGACCTTGGTGCACCATGAAAAACCCAATCACTGAAAACGAGATCATCATCAAGGACGTTATCGCAGATGCCATGCTCCAACAAATTATCACACGTCCTGCAGAATACAGTGTTCTTGCAACCATGAATTTGAACGGCGACTACATCTCGGATGCACTCGCAGCTCAAGTTGGTGGCATTGGTATTGCTCCAGGTGCGAACATCAACTACGACACGGGAATTTCAATCTTTGAAGCAACCCACGGAACTGCACCAAAATATGCAGGACAAGACAAGGTCAATCCCGGATCGCTTATCCTCTCTGCAGAAATGATGCTACGTCACATGGGCTGGGTCGAAGCCGCAGATTTGATTGTCAAGGGAATGGAAGGCGCGATTAGTGCGAAGACAGTCACATACGACTTTGAACGCCTGATGGACGATGCTACTCTGCTGTCATGCTCTGCCTTCGGTGAAGCACTCATCGCACACATGTGAAGGGGTTGACATGGACGACGTTCGTAAGATGCTACGAAATCTCTCGGATGCAGCAAACGAACGCGGCGCTCCATTGGACTGGTTCGAAGATCTGTACGAAGTCGCAGAAAAAGATCGCAACCTTATCCCATGGTCAAAGGGTGAACCTCATCCATTCCTCGTCGATTGGTTGGACAACCATTCAGAACCAAAGACTGGCAATGCTTTGGTCGTTGGCTGTGGCCTTGGTGAGGACGCAGTGTTCCTAGCAGAGAGAGGATGGAACGTAACGGCCTTCGATTTGTCAGCATCCGCCATCGATTGGGTCAAGGAAATACATTCGCACCCATCCATATCTTGGGAAGTAGGTGACTTGCTCAATCCGCATCCTGCTTGGATTGGAGCATTTGATTTCGTTTTGGAGGTACACATTTTGCAAGCAATTCCTGAATCATTCCGTATCCCTGCTTCAACGAACTTAGCGCCACTCGTCGGTCAAGAAGGATTTCTGATGTGCATTGGACGAATGAATCCAGCAACGCCAATTGAAGTCGATGGCCCTCCATGGCCATTGGACCGTTCGTTTATTGAATCCATAGGAAGTGAACTCAATCGGATTGACTTCTATTCGATTCAGTACGAAGAGGAAGAACATCTACGCTACAGGGCAGTTTGGATGCGGTCATGACTCTCGAAGCCATTGCTTCAACGTACGACTGTTCTTTGCAATACCGAAACCAAAGCGCTCTTCGAAGGCTCGAGCAACAACGGTGAAATCGCCATCATGGGTTGCTACAACAATCGAGCCCACATTGTCAATTGGCCGATTGGATAGGACGGAAGCGTATTGCATAATCTTTCGATCAGGGTGTTGAGGATAGATCTTCTTGCCATCAATTTCGGTTCGAATGTTCTTACCCTCGTAATGCTGACGCATTTTTGTTAATTCATCGTAGATTTCACTGTGTTGCGTAAGGAAGGCATCCATCGAAGACTTCACTTCATCGCTCAAAGCCTCGGCTTCGATTTCATCTGAATTACCTGCCCACGTGCTGAAATCGAAGATGATTTCATCAACGATCGATTTCATATTTTCAGGAGACATGGTTGATTCCAAGACCTCACTGTCTACGAGTGCATTTTCGAACCTGGAACGTATGTCATCGATGGATCGAGTGATGTTCTCAACCTCACTTCGAACAACCTTCGGTAGCCAGAGGTCGACCTTGTCGTTCGCTGCTAAGTAGAGCAGATAGCCTGCAAAGTGGGACCGCTGATTGGTTGAATCTTCAAAGTGATTTGAACGGTTGAGCTTTTCTTGAATACGTTGATACAAGGCATCGATGACAATGTTTGTGTCGACCAAAACAAGCGGCTTGAGTGGAAGATGTCTGAGATACCTTCGATCCGATGTGCGTATATCGGATTGGTGTCGACGGAACAACACCAATTCTAAGTTCGCAAAAGATTTGTTTCGGTCTTTGAAACGACCGGACAGTTGTGCGCGCTCAAGGATGCGGAGAGCATCAAGAGGTGATGTTTCACTCGCTTGCTGAGCAAGTGTGTGCACTTCCATTGCATCAGGAGTCCGCATCAACATGATGTCACGGTATCGACGATCAAAGGACTTCGAACTTTGTGTCCTGTAGTCACGCTGCAAAGCGTTCGTAGCAGCAAGTAAACGGCCCGTGAACGGTTCTTTTGGCAATGGTTTTGGGTGCTCATCTGGATACGTATGGAGTAGATCAAGTTCATCTTCTTTGAAGATGGTTTTCGTTCTTGTTTTCTCGCCTTCTTCTGTCTCTTCGACAATGGTTTCTTGTCGCTTGACAAAATTCTTCAACATCGATGTTGCCTGAGCAGTCTCTTGAATCGAAGCTTTGTGCGAAACATCGAGGTACAGTTGGAATCGTTTCGTAATCGCTGCACGCAAATTCGGATGTTCAGACAGAAGTTGCTTCGCCTCTCCCCATTTCTTATCGAAGGCGAAGTGAATCAGAGCCTTTCGGTAAAGCATCATTTCTTCATCGTAAGCAAACTCTCCAGAATCTGCTGACCGTTTGAACAGTCGTGCAGCAGAGAGATTTTTGCCTTTGGACGCATCAAGCGTCGCTTGTGCAAGCAGAGCCCAAATCGAACGTGGATGATGAGATTGATACCATTGAACGAGCGATTCAATTCCGAGATCAAACTCGTACATCAACTCACGAACGCCATCAACGATAGGGTAAGGAATTGATGGCTGCTTCAAAACGGTCTCAAGCAATAAAATGACTTGGGTCGTATCATCCCCACGTTCAAGAGAAAGACGGACATTGTTCAAGCGAAGTTTCGAAACAATGGTTCGCAAGAGTGCTTCTCCCATCTCTGTCATTTCGCCCTCTTCCAATGATTCAATGACGTTGTTGAGGTGTTTCTCATCAACGAGATGAGAGCCACCAGACGAAAGGGCGTTGACGATTTGATTGACCGCTAGGATTCCCTTCTTTGGTAGCGTGCCAGTCAACTCGAGCTTGCTGACGGATTCCTCAATACGCCCTTCGAGCAGGAGCAACAATTTGTGTTCATCTTGATTTACCGAGGGAGGAACTTCGGTCGATTGGACCACTTGCAGCGCTTTCTTTCTTGCACTTCGAGCCAATTTCCAGTCCATTTCATTGTGACTTGCACTCAAAAGATGGGCGACGATAAGCGTCTCGAATGGATGGGTAGGTATAGCAAGTTCATCCTCAAGCAAAATGGTAGCCAACTCATCCAAGTCGAGGGTCTGAACAAAGATATGCACGGCAAGAGATTGGACTTCCGTCCAGCCTTCACCGTTCTGATTTCGGAGTAAAACCAAAGCCTTGGCTCGAATCGCCGTTGGTATTGCATTTTCTTGAGCAATTGAGACCAAACCCCCTTCATCGATGTTGTTCATGTTTGCCTCGAGCCATGTGTATGCATCCGGATGGTTCAATTGAATCAAGAGAGGCAGCAGTTCTGATGCATCGGAATCGTGTTCAAGTGAGATGGACTGAATGATTTCCAAAGCATCATCACTTCGAGCTTCCTCCACGTAGCACTGAAGCATCTTCCATCGTACAACATCAACTCGGTTTGTTGGTGCTTGAGCACTGATGAGGATTTCAAGGCCAATTTCCAACTGAGATGTTGTTGGACTCATGTTATCCAATGGACCATTCAACCACGCCAATTTGAGAAGCGCCTTACCGAGGTCATCGTCGTTTTGCTTGAGATAATCGTCGCTCCATTCAATTGAATCTCCGGTCAGGACCATGGCAAGCTCGTATCGTTCTGCAAGTGATTTATTCGCCTTCCGTAGTCGTTCAAGAATCCCATCTGTTGCACCATTGGTGTTCAGGGCAATTAAGAGAGAAACCAATGAAAGATTTCCTTCAAATCCCAACAGATTCGGTTCAACGCTTGGCCACTTTCCTGAGGATAGTCGCTTGATTAAACGTTTCATTGCGACGAGGTCTTCAGCACTGTACTGTTCGTCTGGAATCGATTTGAACACATCGAGACACGATGTTGCATCGAATGGATCGATGGCTATTTCGGATAAGTCAAGTGTCTTCTTCTTTGAAGTAGACTTGGATTCTGCGACTGGGCATGCAGAAAATTGAGCAAAAAGGTCGCTTCTCTTTGCCATCTCGTGCCAAACCGAATGCACACCTTGAGCAAGACAAGCCTCACGTAATTCAGTTTCAAGAGATGCATAATCGCCCTCTTCCCATTGTTCAGCGTGAAGGAATTTATTGACCAAAAGGAGAGCAAAACGTAACGCTGGTGTTTCCTCGGTCATGGATTGAATATCCGTTGGAGAAGGAATGGTAGATTGTTGACGGCCACGACGACGCCCGCGACGGAAACGTGGCGACGGAGCAATGGTATCACCATCTTCGTCTTGGCCTGGGATTTCGGTCTCAAGAACGGCAAGTTTGACCAGTTCTTTCCACGGTTTGTCCATCAATGTGTACTCGGGGCATTTACCGACAGCATTCAGCCGTCGATTCTTAATCGTCTTGAATCCTGCTTCAAGACATGCCTCAAGATAAGATTCTTGCATGGCGCCCCCGCCTTTCCCTCGTCATGCAACCTTTGAACTCACCGCTAGGGTCACAAGCACAAGAGAAACCAATTCAAGGAAGTCAAGCCTCGCAGGAAACAGCGGAGGAGTGGTTATGGCAACGCGTACCGTCATCATGCTTATCCATCCAATTCTTGCAACCATCTTCGTATTGTGGCTTGTTCGACAATACGGCTGGAGGAAAAGAGGAATGGCTCTCCGAGGTGATGAGCGCAAACAGGCTCTTGCTCGTCATCAACGGCATGGCGAGTGGCTCCTTCGGGCAGGGATATGCCTAGCAATCGTCGCCTTTGTCGCTCGTGCTATCTCAGGGATGATCGTCAACGATGATTGGACATCCGATCTCCTCCCCCAGAATCTGCATGGTTTCACTGGCCCGGTCGGTTTGGTTCTGCTCTGGTTGGTTGTACGTCATGGCCGAAGAACTGCAGAATTGATAGAACAAAATGAATCGTTCGCGGTTGAACGGACAAAGCACGGTCGTGCCTCGGATTTGATGATGGCGTTGGTGATGATTCACTCGTTTCTTGGCCTTATCTACACATTCCAAGTTATCTAATGTTGATGCTTGAGATCAACATCACGATTGTTCCACATCTCCATCCATCGCTTGAGATTGGATTCAATACCAGGAGGTTGGATTCGACAACCACATGCATTTGCATGGCCACCTCCATGCTGATCAAATTCCGTTGCTAATCGAGAAAGATCGTAACGGTTTTGTCCTTGAGGAAGGAATGAATTCGCATAGAAACTCGCTGATAGAGGGGGCCGTGTCTTGTCTCCAATTTCACCATCTGAGTATCCATGAATGATGCAACAAGCATCTGCATCTTCGCCGGCATGAGCCGTAATGAGATACCCATTTGAACGATGACCAGTATCCTCGAGGCGACATATCGCCAAACGATTCACTATCGTGGTTTTTTCTTGAACCAAAGCCATGAGTTCTTTGCGCGATGTCCTTGCAAATTCCATACGTTCCTGAACAACTTCATCGTTGTAGATTTCTTCCATTGAAGTGCACGAGAGGAAGAGATTGAGCAAATGATGCATGTACTCTGCATCATTGTAGCTCAACGTTCGAGACAACTGCAGCAATGGCCCATCGTCACGAAATGTTTCGAGAGAAATACCACCAGAATCGAGGTCATCAACAAGCGGCATAATTGTTTCAAGATGTGGGAATGCATACTGCTTTCGAAACAATTCGAAGGCAAGGCGGGCTGCTGAAGGGGCGTCATCCCAGTGTACAATTCCTCCTTTTGAGGTGAAAACATCATGCTCTTGTTCGGTTGGTTTGTTTGTCAAATGGTGATCAAGGTACCAACCGCTGTTCGGATGGAACGGAAGGTCGACCGTAACAGTGTGCTCATCGATGAGGTGATCGATGATACCTGAGCGAATGAGAGCTGCGTGAGCAAAGTGAACCTCTGCATCAGGGTAGGCTTTCTTCAAGACAACCGCAGCGCACATCCCATCCATATCCGAATCGGCAACGATTCGATGGACGTCCGGAAACGGAGACGCACTTGTCATATTCAGGACCTCAAATTCGACGTATATTGAACCTATTGGGCAGATACAAGACGCGAAGATATCAAACGATAATCCTAACAGGACCAATCAGAGGGGATGAGATGGAGACTTCCTGCGGCGTTGTTTTGGTTAACCTTGACAGCATTTTGCTGTTGCAGTACCCACAAGGTCATTGGGATTTGCCAAAGGGTCATGTCGAAGACACAGATGTCGATCATGTTGCTACTGTCCGTCGAGAATTAGCAGAAGAAACTGGGATTACTGAACTGACGTTCAACCAAGACTTTGTCGAGCGCACGGCATACACGTACCGACACAAGGGTCGAAAACGAGAGAAAGAAGTCTTCTGGTTTCTCGCTGAAACAGATACTCTTGATGTTAAGCTCTCGCACGAACATCGAGACCATCTCTGGTTGGATTGGGAACAAGCGCTTGCCCAGTTGACACACGACGAGACGCGTGGTGTTGTACGCAAAGCCTGGGACAAGGCAAAATCGAGAAATTAGATGTTGTCAAAATCAGCATCGTGTTCTGCTTGTCTCAAAATCGATTTTGCAATCCCGTCTTCCTTTCCTCGCTTTCCAAGAGGTAGCCAGAGCATTTCTTCTTCTCCAAGAGCGGCAGTAATCCATCGGCTCAACACAAAGAGCCAGTCTGAAAGACGGTTGACATAAGTGAGAACCAGCGGTCGAACAGATTGTTCGCCCTCATGTTCACGCAATTTGACAATGCCTCTCTCGAGACGACGAGCGACCGTTCGAGCATGGTGAAGCACCGCTTGAGGTGGGCCGCCAGCAGGGAGAATAAACGACGTGAGTGGCTCAGTTTGCGTCAGCCATGCATCCATGTCAGAAACCAAGGTGTCAGCTTGGTTTTCATCGATGAGCACCATGTAATCGGGAAGATTTTCTGGTGGGCATGCCAACTCTGCGCCGAGATCAAACAATTCGTGTTGAATGCGTGACAGAGCAGTATCGCAGATGAAATGAACGCGTCCGGCATTTTTCCTGTCTCCACCATCTTGATGGTGCAATGGTAATCGTGAACATTCCATGCGTACAAGACCGATGATTGAATTCAATTCATCGCAGTCTCCAACGACAGAAAATCGCACATCGGATTTGAGACGTCGACTACCATCGACAAGGGACGATTCGCCTTTGTCTCCGCCACCAGTGTGAACTCGGTCGATTCGAACCATGTGCTGCTCCCCTATGTTATTGGGAAGTTATGCTTCTATGAGTGGTTTTCGGGACGAGAAGCCTTCATCGAGACCGTAGTACCACTCAATATCGGATTCACCACATGCCCAAGAATAGAGCATCAAATGATTGTCGACAACGCCATACCATTCGATTCGGCCTGGATCAAGCCCTGCTACGCGTGCGCCATGAAGTTCTATTTTCGCAATGGTTTGTTGCCAATGTGCGACTAGTCCGCCGAGTAATTCTGACATCTCAACAACGTGAGGATGTTCCGGTGGCAAGGATTCGAGGAGGATTTCAATTTCTTCTGTCATATCATGCGCTTCATCAACAATCGCTTGCAGTGTTGACAATTGACGTTCGACATCAGGAAGTGTTTCACGGACTTGATCGATGCTGAGGACACTCAGATTTTCAACATCCAAACGCTGGACTTCTTCCTCGTTCAAATCTTCCAAAAGCATGGGTTGTCCAGAAAACAATGGTTCTCTGTCAAGATTGAACATGAGGGCATGTTCTTCGTGGCACCACTTAATCTCATCGCATGTATTCAATGCGTGACATCGATTTCAATGGTTGATTTGAATCTGCGTCGGCGGGTTCATCTTCGACAGGAAGCGCTTACCAAAATACAGAGCCACGTACATCCAGACTGCAACTTCGACAATGACGAGCAAATAGTACCAATTGCCAAGGGAGTCGATCATTGCAATGCCGTCAAAGGGAACACCATTGAATCCCATGTAGATAGCCTGAGCAAAGAGATTTGCTGCAGACCAACTCATCACCATCCAAAGGAATATCTTGACTGGGATTTGCTTGTTCATATACATAAATCGACGTCTACGTTCTTTAAATTATCTCGTTTTTGCGTAGATTTTGAAGGATTCCGGAAAAAAGGCTTCTATTCGGACTCTTCGTCCTCAAGAACTGGGAGTCGTTTGGCAGCCTGAGAATCCAAGTCAGTCAATGCATCGTGGATGGCTTGTATGTATTCTCGAGCAACCGCAGATTCTCCACCCTCCCGATCAAGATACGTCTTCCAGTTTTGGGCTTCCTCATCTTGGCCGAGGAAGGTGTGTATTCGGTGCAAAGCAACGTATGCCATCGGATTCAGGTGCTCTTCATCCGCATCCCACCCCTTTTCGAAACATTCGATAGCACCATTATGTCCTGTCAACCGACCTTGCATCAGCGCAACCATCCCTGCTTGAGACCATGCCCTAGGGAGTTTACCAATCAGTAAACCGCGGAAAATGAGCCACGTTTCACCGCCGCCCAATACAACGATGGTGAGGAAGCCTGCCCATTGCTCGACTGTTGAAAGATCATCCCACGTTGAAACCATGAGGCCGACAACACCAACACAGAACATCATTCCTGAATAGGGTGCTACGAGAACGTCTCGTTGGGTTTGAGCAAGTTGGTAGACGCCTGCAACCAAACCAAAACCACCGAGTCCTGACAGCATGACGAAATGTGCGAAAATGGTCATCGGCTTTGGCGCTGCTTGACCGATTAAAACCAGGGTTGCAAGCATAAGAACAAGCCACCCAAAGCGGGCACTTGGACGAGGAAATGGTTGATTCTTGCTGTTGTAAACAAGAGCCAGTCCGATAAAAAACTCGAATGCGATGAGAATCCATCGCAGACTTGCCTCATCGCTGAATGGGACCGCCATGGCCCTTCCTCCATCTTTCTGTTGATTAGGATTCGCTCAAGCCTTGTGATACGATGTTCCTTTGATGATTTGGAATGCCCTGTACAATTGCTCAAGGAACAACACTGCAGCAAACTCGTGTGGGAATGTCATATCTGAGAGTGAAATTCGAGGCAAGTGTTGTCCGAGGTTATTCCAGCCTTCTGCAGGACCAATCGCAACGTGTGTGTCGGATGCCTGAAGCGTCCAAGACTGAACCTTCTTGGAAAAATCAACCGATGTGAAGGTTGCGCCCCGTTCATCGAGGAGGAACAATTGCCCGTTCAATGATTCAAGTTTTGAAAGGTACTTTGGCAATTCATCGTTGTGGATATGCACGCTGATTCCAGCGTTCTGCAAACGTGCTTGATAGGATTCTGCAAGGGCTTTGAGAGATGAATCTTTCAACTTACCGTGGAGATGGAGATGGATTCGTCCCATGGTCGATCGAATGCCTTCTTGTTTTTCATCTTCATGCGAAAGATGAAAACGTAGGTGCGAAAACACACCTCATGGGTTGGTGGCCATTCGGTAAGAAATCACCAAACAGGCATCGAATCGATGATCCTCTTCGCAAAGACACACGGCAGTGGCTCTCCGAACTTCGAGACGTCTGCGAGATGAATTTTGACAATCCGGAAGGAGCTCGCAGAGAAATCCGCCAAATGCAAGTCAATTGGCATCAAGCCTACGCTGAGGGTACGCTGCCCGAGTACAACAGAGAGGGTCTTGAAAGTCGAGCCTATCGCTTACTTGCCTGCGCAGACGATGAATGGATGGAATGGTTGGACAACGAAGAGTTTTGGAAACCCGGTTGGCGACCTGACCAAAGTGTTAACGAGGATTGAAGAAGGACGCTCAGGTGGGGTTAACCATGAGCCAAGCGACGTTGCATGTGTTGCAAACGTGTCCGTTCTCGTGGAAGGTACGTGGACTCATCGAACATCTTGGACTCGATGTGGAAGAAATCCAAGTAAACGCAATGCGTACCAAAAAGGAACTTTCGTTCACAGATGGCTGGAATAAGGTCCCTGTCTTCACCGACGGTGACGGAGAAGTTGTCGTTGATTCGACGCCAATCATGAACTACATTGATGAGAAATACAACAAATCGACGCTTTCAAGCGAACAGGGTAGCGAGCGATACGACACGATGCTCGCCCATGTTGATGAAGCCTGGAAACGAGCCACGATACCCATCCTCTACGGATCGCTTGGGGCTGCTCTGAGCACAACTCGACGTGTGTCAAAATTGGAAAAGTTTGGATTCATTTCCAGAAGGCTGTACGCATGGGCAGGTTTCCCCATCATGTGGGGCATCATTGCTCGAAAGCGTGTCAAGAAAGATGGGCGGACGCCGAAGAAACTCTGGCACGATTTGCTCACGGAATACACCGCTTCCTTCGACGGACAATCCTACTTTGGTGGAGAGAAACCTAACCTTGTCGATTTTGCTGCCTTCGGATATATGCGATCAATTTCTCCATTCAAGCAGTTCAAACTCCTTGAAGAACATGAGATGGGCATGAAGTGGTACGGATTGATGGAACAGCAGCTGAAGTGATTTCGTGGAAAACATCAATCTCAATGGTTTGGAATTCATCCCCATCGCTTCGGGTAGTTCATGGCTTGGAAGCGATCGCGGAGGCTGGATTTACGCAAGTCAACGGCCTCGATATGAGGTCCGATTACCCTCCTTCTACATCCTTCAACATCCATTGACACGCGGTCAAGTTGCAATGCTGCTGGGGGAGGCGGAGACCCCGGAGGGTGCTGAAGAACCGATGACTGGCCTCACAATCGATGAGATTGAATCTCTACAAGCGACAGTTCAGTCAGCCTTCGAATCGATAGAGAGGGAACAATCATTGCAAGCACGATTGCCATCGTTTCCTGAGTGGAGCCACGCCTTTTCCAACATTGAACTTGAACCTGGTGTTGTTGAAATTCTCAGCGATGCTGCTGCAACGAGCCACCGTGGGGGAATGATGGACGGTCGACCACGCCCCGTTGAAACCGATGGCCCACTCCAGCATCATCGACTTGCAGTTGAAATGCATCCTCGAAAAACAGGAACGCATGCAACATCGAACATTCCAGTCGACCGCCCACTTCCAAACACCGTGGTACGATTCGTCCTCTCTCCGCCTCGAGTCGAACCTGCGCGTCGTGTTCCAATGAGTGCTGATGTCCTCGGCAACCTCCGTACTGAAATCATCTGTACAACGTTGCTTGGAATCATCCCTTCGTTCCTCATTCCAGTTCTACGCGGTTTTGGATCGTATGCCCTTGACGGTTGGGCCAATCTCTTGTTCGGAGGACTTGTTGCTGGGTTTGTTACAGGCGCCATTTGGCGTCCACGTCGACCATCAATACCGTACGAAGATGGTGTTCAAGAATCGGATGGGCTGTTCGCCAATGTTTCCCAATAGGAGTCTTTTCGCATCGAATCTGCGACGCAAATAGCTGCCATGTTAACGATGTGTCGTACACCATCTTGTCGAGCCACCAATTGAACAGGATGCTTCATTCCCTCGAGAATCGGCCCTGTCATCTCAGCATCTGCAAGTTGTTCAAGCATCTTGTACACGATGTTCGCAGAGGCCAGATTTGGTAACACCAAAACGTTTGCAGGACCTGTGAATTCCATGAATGGATATTCCTCTTGAACGTTTGAATCAAGCGCGGTATCCGCTTGCATCGGCCCATCGATAACCAGTGTTGGATCAAGGATGCGAGCCATTTCCACCGCTTCTTCAATTCGGTCACTCCGTTGCGCACGGGTGCTGCCGAAATTGGAAAACGAAAGCATGGCAACCTTTGGATCGACACCAAATCGACGAGCGACCTTTGCCGTTTGAACGGCAATTTCTGCGAGTGTTCTACTGTCCGGGTATACATTCACGGTTGCATCAGCAAGGAACAGAATCTTTCCTTTGATCGTGACCATGTAACAGCCAATGAGACAATGGGCATCATCCGAGGCGCCAATGGTTTCCAACACTGGGCGAAGAACATCGCTGTAATTTCGACTCACACCGCCAACGAACCCGTCTGCATCTCCTGCTTGGACCATTTGACTTGCAAAGTAGGGTCGGCTCTTGAGCAATCGTGCAGCATCGACCTTTGTCACACCCTTTCGCTTTCGTCGCTCAAACAATGCATCCGTGTAAGCACCTTTGCGGCGTTCATCGAAACGAGGGTCATAGCATTCGTAATCGAAGTTGAAATGCATCTCTTCCATCATTCGAGCAATTCTGTCGATTGGACCTAGTAAGATTGGTTTGCAGATTTTCTGTTCAGCCAACTGGGCCGCTGCGCGAATAACCTTCTCGTTGTCACCTTCTGGGAACACAATACGCTTGTTTCGGCGACGAACTTGATTGATGATGCTTCGCATGATTGAATAGGTCATGCCCAAACGCGCTTCAAGATCTTCTCGATACGATTGGAGTGAAAATTCCTCGGGTGTCACCGATGCAATTCCTTCTTCGACGGCAGCCTGAGCAACGGCAGAAGCCTCCCAAATGAGTACTCGGCGATCAAATGGTTTCGGGATGATGTACTCTGGTCCGTATTCCATAGTGGCGCCATCGTATGCTGCAGAGATGTAATCTGGAACGGGTTCTTTGGCAAGTTCTGCAAGGGAACGTGTTGCTGCCATTTTCATATTCTGTGTAATGTCGCGGGCTCGAACATCGAGCGCTCCACGGAAGATGTAAGGGAATCCGAGAACGTTGTTAACTTGGTTTGGATAATCGGAGCGTCCTGTTGCAATGATGGCATCGTTCCTTACCTCAAGAATCTCCTCGGGCATGATTTCTGGTGTGGGGTTTGCAAGAGCAAATACGATTGGTTTGTCCGCCATTGCCGCAACCATCTCTTGCGTGACGAGTCCGCCCTTGGATAAACCAAGGAGCACGTCGGCTCCTTTCATCGCATCGAGAAGTTGTCCATCATCGCAATCAACTGCAAACTTTGCCTTGTATTGATTCAGTTCGCCTCGGTCGAGACGTCCCTTTGTGATGATGCCTTGGGAGTCGACCATCTTGATGTTCAATCGCTGAACGCCAAGTGCGACGTAGTGCTCTGCACATGCAAACGCAGATGCACCTGCACCCACGACAACGACCGAAATCTCATCCAGTTTCTTTTCTTGAAGTTCAACAGCATTCAACAATGCCGCACCCGAAATGATGGCAGTACCATGCTGATCGTCGTGCATGACAGGAATATCCGTTGCTTCTGCGATTCTGCGCTCGATTTCGAAGCATTCTGGAGCTTTGATGTCTTCAAGATTGATCCCTCCAAACGTTTTGGAAATGTTAACAACTGTCTGAATGAACTCCTCAGGATCGGTCACATCGATTTCAATATCAAACACATCGATGTCTGCAAACGTTTTGAGCAACAACCCCTTTCCTTCCATGACTGGTTTGCTCGCTAGTGCTCCAATGTTACCAAGGCCGAGAACAGCTGTACCATTGGAGATGACAGCGACGAGATTTCCTTTTGATGTGTATCGGTACGCATCTTCTGGACGCTCAGCGATTTCAAGACAAGGGTATGCAACTCCTGGCGAATATGCGAGAGAAAGTTCGTGTGCTGTGGAATGTGGTTTTGTAGGTACAACCTTGATTTTTCCTTGAGGCGCTTCTTCATGGTAATCAAGAGCTTCCTTTCGAAGAAGTTGGTCTTTCTTGTCGTCCATTTCGTTCCCCTGAGTTCGACTTGAACGCATCAATGGTTTGAGTCTTCGCTCTTTATTCCCATCATTTGAGAGGTTCTGAATGTTGATTGAAGCCACCGTTGACAATAGAAGAACTATTGAAGATACCCGATTGTGTTTATCTTGAGGGGAACGTATGCGATCTCGAATTATTGCGACGATTGGACCTGCGAGTGATGATGTGGATACGCTAGCAGAGATGATGCAAGCGGGAATGAACATTGCACGACTCAATTACTCTCATGGCGATTTCGAGGGTAAGGAACGAACGATTCGGAACATTCGAGATGCGGAGACAAAATCAGGCACGTACATCGGGCTGCTTGCAGATTTACCTGGCCCAAAACTCCGCTTGGGGCGTTTCGAAGGTGAAGTCGAATTGTTGCGGGGGGAACTCGTTGACCTCCATTGTGGCTACGCAGAAGGTTTGCCTCCACAGAGCACCACCATTCTCGGCGAGATGGTCAAAACTTTACCCGTCGAATGGGATGGATTATCAAAAGATTTGCAGAAAGGAGATCCTGTCCTGCTTTCGGATGGACTAATTCGTCTTGAAGTCCTCACTGCACCGGATTTTGAGGGTGAAATCGTTCGCTGTCGGGTTGAAGACGGTGGCATTCTCACCGAACGGAAAGGAATCAATGTTCCACGAACGCTTGTGAAACTCCCCGCAGTAGGCCCGCACGACTTGGATTGTCTCGACCATGCGCTTTCCCAGAACGTCGATTTTGTCGCCGTTTCTTATGTTCGGAGTGCTGCAGATTTGATTCCCGCCCGTGAGCGGATTGAGGCCGCAGGCGTCCATACTTGGATTGTAGCGAAGATTGAACATCCTGCTGCTCTTGAGGATCTCACTGCTATTGTCGAATCTGCTGATGTAGTCATGGTCGCTCGCGGAGATTTAGGGGTTGAAATCCCACTCGAAGAAGTTCCTGCTGCACAAGAGCGAATCGTTTCTGCATGCCTCGAACGAGGTACGCCTGTTGTTGTTGCAACGCAGATGTTGGAAAGCATGGTCAATCATGCTCGGCCAACTCGGGCAGAGGTTACAGATGTTGCTACAGCCATCCGACAGCACGTAAGCGCAGTGATGTTATCTGGTGAGACCGCAAGTGGTCAGCATCCTGTAAAAGCTGTTGAAACGATGGCGCGTATTGCTGAAACTGTTGAACAATCGACGAAGGGTTTGCCCGACCCCCCTGCACTGGCCGCCTATGTCTCAACTCGTGTGATTGCCGGTGCTGCAATCGAAATCGCACGTGAAACCGATGCAAAGCATCTCATCGTTGGTACAGAACATGGTAACGCAGCACGTTTAATGGCTGCTCACCGACCTCGAATACCCATTTACGCGATGACAAATCGTATCCGGGCTGCCCGACGTACGACGATTCTTCCTGGAGTTGAGTCACTCATTGTTGAAGAACAATCTCGTGCTCGTTCAACCGTTGCTGAAGCAGTCAAACAGTTGTATGAAGTGAAAAAGATACGCCCTCATGACACGATTGTTGCTATTTCTGGATCGCCCAAGGCTATCTCTGGAAGAACCTCGACCATTCGACTGCTTTTCATCAATGAGCAAGGTGAACTGTCCGATTTGGAATGATGCTTTGTTCTATCAACGACACAGGGCCTTTATGTAGTGAAGTGATTGCATCAATAGTATGAGCAACCGCTATGTCGACCATCGAGGAGCAAAAAAAGCCCTCTTTTTGACCTCGTTGATGCTTCTTGCATCATGGTCTGTTGTGCTCGTAGGTGTACCGATTGCATCTGCTCACGAAACGGACGATGTTGTCTCGTGGCCTCTTTCTGGCTCGAACGATACTGGTTGGGTTCAGTTGGATGCAATCGTGGGTAACGACCCGATTCTCTCTAGTCAGGCAACAGCTGATTGGGTTCTCGAATTCGCACCTGGTGCA
>CALDQY010000156.1 GCA_937911445.1 uncultured Rhodobiaceae bacterium
AAGAATCACATCACCTGGGCCGATGCCCAATCTGGCAATGAGGACGCCGGCATCTTTGGATCCAATGGTTTGGGCTCTCCGCTTCATGCCTGCGACCAACTCGGGTAGGCGAGGAGGCAAGTGAGTGAATATCTTCGAACCAATTTGCACCTCTTGTCCAAATGCAATATCCGCAACGGTTCTTTTCGGGTTAAACACACCAATGCCCTTGATTTTCAATGTTTCATCGATGAGCTCAACGATGTGTACACGTCCATTTTCTTCGACCAATGCCGCAATGGATGCGTCTGCCATGGTTGCGGGAATCCGTTTTCATCATCAGTCTTTTGGCAAAATTATGAAATTTCTTGGATAAAAGTGTCAGACGGAAACAGAGTAGCATTATATATCGAATCGTCTTGCGTTTATCATGCAAATTAGTGTCCGAACCATGGCTATTACAATCGTGCTTCTCTTCGTGGGGAGTCTCATGGCAGGGTTAACCTCTGAGTACAACGGTCTTGAACCAGAACTCCTCAATGAAGAACCCCCTGTTCAACAAAGTCACGGCACCCACGCCACAAGTCCCGGCCACGTCGTCTTTGGTCAGTACATCTCATCAGACAATTGCGGCCACTGTTCTAAGCAAGGCGGTGGCTCGGATGCCCACCATTCGCTGAAGGTCACCTTCCCTGACGAGTACGTCTACGTCACCTACATGTCCGCATCGTATGGCAGCACTGCCACAGCACGTGCAGGAAATGTAGCGCCATACAATTGGGCTTGGTCAACCGGTGGAGCACCTGATGCCTACTTCGGTGACCGAACTGACAAGAATCAAGGAGGTGCTAACGCTCAGTACACCACCTATGACAGCCTCTTTTCGAGTGGTGGAGGGATGCACAGCACCGTCAACGACTACGGCATGACCGCATCCATAAGCCAGTCTGGTGCCAATTACAACATCGACATCACGTACAAATATACTGGATCGGGTAGCGCTGCAAGCAACATGAAACTCTATGCCGCCCTTGTCGACAAGGACTGTACAGGCTATTCCTATACCTCCGGAATTCCTCACGGTTACAACTGCTGGATGGCTTGGCTGACCGCTGGTGACACCTACAAGTCGAAGAATTCAGGTTCAGGTAGCGCTTTTGCTAGCGTTACGCCCACCGCCACTTCTCAATCAGTCTCATGGACGAGCGTACCTGCAGCCGTCGTTCCTGGTGGTCTCAGCAAGGCAATCGTTGTGGGTGTACTGATGAGTGGTAACACCGTTTCAGTCGGTGGGACCAGCCCTCACGTCTACCACGCCATCGATTCAACAATGGGGCCAAAGATGGATCTTTCAATCCCAAGTTTCACTGCAAGCAGTCCTGCTGGCGCCTCTTACATTCGTGGTGATATCGTCACACTCGATGCAACCGTCGCAAACACAGGCGATCTTGAGTACAACAGTGGCGGTACGGTCGACTTCTATTACGTCCTCAACGGGAACAAGAATTACATCGGTCAGGGAACGCAAATCAGCACGCTCACCACAAGTGGCGCAACCAGCTCCATGGCCGCACAAACCACGTTCGACACAAGCGTTCTTCCTTCGAACGGTTGGAAAACCGTCTTCGGCGTTGAACTCTCCACAAGCGGTGAGAGTGTCACATCGAACAATCAAGCCACAACAGAACTCGACCACGACCGTCCTCCAAAGTCCAAGACGCCACAAGTCATAGGAACCTCTGAGATTAGTCGTGGCGAATACTTCTCTGTCCTCGCAAAGGGTGATGCAGACGACAACGTCGACAGCATTGACACCTTGACCTTTGACGTTGAGATTTCAGAGGCTGGAAAGGGTCTATGGACAGGCGCTGTCGTCACCGGCGGCGACAACATCCTCTATCTTGGTTCACCGAACGAAGGCCGAGAGTACTCCATTCTTCCAACACTGGACATGCCTGCCGGTCTTTACGACCTACGCTCAAGAACGGTTGACGCTCGTGGACAGACCTCGGGATGGTCGATAGCGACTGGCGTATTCGACCTCATGAACGCACCACCGTCCATTGCGCCAAACCAAGTCAACCCAGTTCCATGCGACATTGCAACTAAGGTCGATTTGACAGGTATCGTCTCCGATCCAGAGACACCACTCTCCGACTTGACCATCACAAGCAGCGATGCTGCCTTCATCGGATGGCACTCTGCGACAACCGAAGTCGAGGTCCGCTTTGCTTGGAGCCCAACGCAAGGATGTCCACTCGGACAACAGGGCATTGAGATTTTCATGGATGATGGTGCCAACTACGGCAACGATGGACTCCCGTACGGTACACTCCTCTTCAATGTCCTTGAGAACGGACAGCCTCGTTGGCAAGCCTTGCCAACGCAAATCGTTGATGAGGCCTCGATGGGGACACTTAGCTTGCTTCCATTCCTCTCCGATACTGACGACACCGGTGCCTCTGTTCCAGCCTCGTCACTCTCGCTCGAAATCATCTCTATGACAAACAGCAACGTGTTTGATGTTTACCTCGATACAACTAACATCGTTTTTGAGACACTCGATGACGATGTGAACGGTGAAACAACGGTAACCATCCGTGCAAGCGATGGTGAGCAGTTCTCTGACCAGACGCTGCTGATTAAAGTCAACCCAATCAACGACGCTCCTCGTCTCGACCTCACTGGCCTTGAGATGACCACGCAGAAACTTGGCACGCAACGTGTCATCAATCTGATGGCGTTGCTCACGGACGTTGATAACCCATCGAATGAAGCGTTCATCACGGTCTCCTCCGATGAACAAGGCGCGGCAAAATACAATCCTATTGATGGAACGATGACGTTGAACTTCCAAACTTCTGGTCTTCACACAGTCACCATGAACACGATTGATCGATACGACAGCAACACCTACACCATCACAGTCGATGTGTTTGATGCGTACCCACTTTACGTTACGAAGGTGGATGATGGTAGCGGTCACTTCTATGTCGACATGGAAAACACCTACATCGATCAAATCCCAACGGCAAACATCTTCCTCACTGACCTTGCTCCTACCTTCACTGTTATTGAAACCACGTGGAACATCTGTAACGATGAGACCGGAACGTGCGATGGTCTCTACGAAGAGAACCTCGATATCACTCGCTCCTTAGTTGGCTGGTCGACAAAGTTGGACATTCCTTCCATCTTCATGCCAGATCAAAGTGCACGTCCATCAGGCTCCGTCTACAAGGACTACTACCAACTCTCCATTACCGCTTCTGACACCAATGGAGACGACTACAAGACCATCGCAAGCGTCAAGTGGGACATTCTCGAAGAACTCCCTGCACCAGTTGACATGGACGATGAAATGCTTGCATCCTACATCGACCAATTAAAGGGAGAAATCGCAGAACTTGAAGCTCAGCAGAACGATGATTCTATCCTGAACGAGCAATACAAGGAAGACATTGCAGCGATTCTCACAGACAAGCGTGCTCAATACGATACGGCCTGTGATGACCCTCGTGCGGACTGCCCTGTTGAGAACATGCAATCCGGAGACACCTCTGAGGCATCGAGCGATACCAACTGGATGCTCATTCTGGGCATCGTTGCCGGCGTGATTTTCGTCGCACTGGCCCTTGGTTTGATGATGTCTCGCCGAGGAGGCGATACCAAACCTTACGAGTCTGAAGCAGCATGGACGCAGAACACTTTGCCGATCCATGATACGGTTGCCAACTCCATGTACGGTGGTGCAGCTCCGATCTTCCAACAGCCACTCCCACAACCTGCCGTTCAGCCGATGCCTCAACCAGTTGTCCAGCCGGTTGCTCAACCTGTTGTACAACCCGTTGTAGCAGGACCTCCATTGCCACCAGGCGGCCTACCAGCCGGTTGGACCATGGAGCAATGGCAATATTACGGCCAGCAATACCTCGACCGATTGCAGTACTAACGCAACCCATCCATCCCTATGGCTTATGCTAAAGTCCTAAAGGGGAGGAGAGCGAGGAAACATCATGTCAGAGGACGACCCCATAGAGGATGTCATCAGCGATGATGACTCTGAAATGGTCACTGTTTGGGCACCAGAGCCATCAAACGATGCTGACGACTTGCTTTCTTCGAGCATCGATCAGTGGATTGATGACGTCAAATTTGAGACAACGGAAGATGTTCCAATTCCAGACCGCCTCGTGGATCAAGTCATCGGTCAAGAAGCAGGTTCTGTCGTCATCCGTAAAGCAGCCGAGCAGCGTCGTCACATGCTCATGATTGGAGATCCTGGTACAGGGAAGTCGATGCTCGCTCGCTCGATGACCGACCTGTTGCCTCAAGATGCACTTGAGGACGTCTTGGTCTATCCGAACGAGGACGATGAAAACGAACCTCGTGTACGTTCCGTACCTGCAGGCCGTGCCGAGCGCATAGTTCGCATTCAGAAGGAAGCTATTCGAGAGCAGAAAGAAAAAGCGCAGCGTATGCTGCTCATTGGATTCGGTGCTGTGGCCTTTCTCCTGGTTATTGTCGCCATTCCAAGTGGAGACATCCTGACACTGTTGTTTGGAATGTTCCTCTTGATGTTCGGATACATGTTCATTCGTAGCCGGCTTGGTTCAGGAGACGAAGGACGTATTCCAAAGGTTCTCGTCAAGCATGATTTGGATGAGAGGCCACCATTCGTCGATGCAACCGCTACGCTCTCTGGTTCGCTTCTAGGCGATGTTCGTCACGATCCCTTCCAATCTGGTGGTATGGAAACGCCTGCGCACGATCGTGTTGAACCAGGTGCGATTCATCGGGCCAACAAAGGCGTTCTTTACATCGATGAAATCAACTTGCTGCGTCTCGAGGAGCAACAAGCTCTCCTTACGGCCATGCAGGAGCGTGCTTTCCCGATTTCAGGTCGTTCCGAGCGGTCCTCGGGTGCCTTGACAAAGACGGAGCCAGTTCCTTGTGACTTCATTCTCATCGCTGCAGGAAATCTCGATGCCATCCAAGGCATGCATCCAGCACTACGAAGTCGTATCCGTGGGTATGGATACGAGGTCTATGTGAACTCGGAAATGCCAGATACCAACCGCAATCGAAAGCGATTGATTCGTTTCATTGCTCAAGAAGTTCGTCGAGACATGGGCAGCACTCGAGAAATCCCCCACTTCGACAAGTCCGGTGTTTCATTGATACTGCGTGAAGCACAACGTCGTGCAGGCCGTCGAGGCAAACTTTCTCTTCGCCTTCGTGAACTCGGTGGATTGGTTCGAATCGCTGGAGATCTTGCCGCTGAAGACGGTGCACCGTACGTCACGGATGCTCACGTTCTAGCAGCACGTTCGATTGCCAAGCCACTTGAGCAACAAGTTGCTGACCGAATGATTGAACGTCGTTTGGACTACGCTCTCATCGTCAATTCCGGAAATCGTGTTGGCCGCGTAAACGGTCTTGCTGTCCTTGGTGCGAACTCGGGACTCTCTGACTTCTCAGGCATCATGTTGCCTGTGGAAGCCCTTGTTACACCATCGCAAGGTGGTGGCGGAAAGATTCACGCAACCGGTGGTTTGAGTGACCTCGCCAAGGAGAGTGTTACCAACGTGAGTGCAGTCATCAAGAAACTCACGGGTAAGGACGTATCAGATTACGACATTCACATTCAGTTTGTCGATACACACGGTGTCGATGGCGATTCTGCTTCGATCACCATTGCAACAGCCATCATCTCTGCGCTTGAGAACATTCCAATTCGCCAAGACCTTGCTATGACGGGTTCACTCTCCGTTCGTGGTGAAGTCCTCCCTATCGGTGGCGTCACTGCAAAGATTGAGGCGGCTGCTCGTGCTGGCGTCAAGACGGTTGTCATCCCACGCTCCAACATGCAAGACGTGTTGTTGGACGAGCAATTCGAAGGCAAGATTGAGGTCATTGCAGTCGATACCTTGGACGAAGTTATGGAGCATGCACTCATTACGCACGAGCAAAAGCAGAGTTTGGTCGAGCGTCTTGGCTCGGTCATCGACCGTTTGACGCCAGACTTGACAGGTCCAACAACCTCGATTTGATTCCTTGATTGAAGCATGACTTCAAAGGGAGGACTTCCTCCAGCAAAATATGGATGATGACGTCCACGCACCATCCACTCTTGATGCAGGGAAGGGCGCACTGACTGTCCTCTTCCTCGTAACCATGATCGATATGATCGGTTTTGGTATTGTTATTCCATTCCTGACCTACCTTGTCGAAGATTTGGCTGCTGATCAAAACATCACTTCGACAGGAATTTGGGTCGGCTTGTTGATGACTTCTTATTCTGCAGCTCAATTCCTCTTCTCTCCAATATGGGGCGGATTGAGCGACAGGATTGGCCGACGCCCAGTACTCATGATTGGGTTGGTTGGAAACACTGTTTTCTTCACCATGTTTGGTCTTGCAAACACATTGTTGATGGCTCTTGTAGCACGTTTCCTCGCAGGCGTCTTCAACGGAAACATTGCTGTTGCTCGTGCTTACATTGGAGATGTCAGTACACCGAAACAACTCGCTACGAGGATGGGATTGATTGGAGCAGCATTTGGCCTTGGATTCACCATTGGGCCGTTCTTGGGAGGGGAACTTTCGGCTCCTGCTGAGCGATGGGATGTCTTTGCAGAAACCATTCTCGATACACATCCTTACCTTCTTCCATGTCTTCTTGCAAGTGTTCTCTCAATCGTATCGCTTCTCTTGGCGTTCAGATATCTCCCCGAATCTCTCGCTCCAGAAGCACGTTCAACTCGAACAACACAAACGTGGACTGCAACCATGAAGCGAACGGCTTCCAATGTCCAGCGAATGCTCGGCACAAAGAACATCGGATCGCTGATGTGGGTCACATTCCTCTACATGTTCGGATTCACGGTTATGCATGCTGTTTTCATCCTTTACACGCAAATGGATCCATCCACAGGAGGACTCGGGTTTAGCGAGGCCGATAATGGACGAATCTTTGCCTTAATCGGTATTCTTGGCATCGTTACACAAGGAGGTCTGATTGGACCTCTGACACGTAGATTTGGGTCACTGTTCATCCTACGATTGGGTTCAGTCCTCTCTGGAATTGGGCTTGTTTTGATTCCTTACTCCACACTGGATTTCGTATGGGCTTGGATGATTTTTATCACAGGTTGCATCGCTATAGGAAACGGATTGTTCCAACCGTCATCAAGCACGCTTCTTACCTCATTGGCGCGACGTGATGATTACGAGTTAGGTGCAGTCATGGGTTCACAAGAATCGCTTTCATCCTTCGCTCGAATCTTGGGTCCACTGACCGGTGGATATGTTTGGACCATTACGGTTGATCGCACTGGATTCTTTGATTACCACACAGCCTTCCATATCTGTGGTGTTTTGATGATACTCACCTTCCTTCTCTCGTTCAAAGTTGAGTTTTCTCATGCCGAGCAAACGTCACAATAAATTCAAACGTGATATCGAAGAGAGCACGGTATGGACGGGCAGGAGTCTGTGTTCGATAATGAGACGTTTCACAAGCGTCTCGGTAATCTTGCCTTTGCAGCCATCCTTCTGACGTTGCTTACGGTTTGGATGATTGAACTCAAAGGAATCTTCCAACCGTTTTTCATCGCACTTGGAATTTATTTTGTGCTGAAACCCGGTGCTGATTATCTTTCGAAGAATGGGTTTCCAATCGGTCTTTCCTATGTAACAATGATTCTTTCAGCATTTTTGATTGTCGTCGCTGCGGGTTATCTTGCCTTCGATCAGGTGAGCGATCTTGCTGATGATGAAGATCGAATCAAGCAGTACAATGAGAAATTAGACAAGCGTTGGAACCAACTGAAAGGGACGCCGGTCGTAGGCTCCTCGATTACTGAATCGTTGAATTCTACCGATGGAACGTTTACCGAAGACCTCGCAGAACTAGGTCTATTGTCGAGCGATTCAGGCATAGCTGAGCTTGTTGGTGGAGTGGTCTCCAGTGTAGGCAGCATGTTGGGGATGGGTTTGACAGTATCCTTTTTCCTCATTTTTATCATCTTTGAAGCGAACTTTTTGCCAGGTCGAATCGAAAGAGCTTGGCCAGGCGGAGTATCAGGTCGTGTTCAAGATATGCAAATCCAAATTCAGGAGAGCATCAATACGTATGTTGTTGTAAAAACGGGTGTTGGTTTGGGTACTGCAGGGATTACAGCAATCATCCTCTTCATCTTCGGAATCGATTTGTGGTTTACGTGGGCTTTGCTCACCTTTATTCTCAATTATGTACCTTACATTGGTTCATTGATTGCAACGATTCCACCACTGATTCTCGGATTCGTAACCCTCTCTCCGGTTGGGTGGTTTATCTTGTTGATTTTACTTGTATCAAACCAACAACTTTGGGGAAGCATCATTGAAACGAAATGGGCAGGACGTGCATTGGACATATCCCCTGTCTTGCTGCTGCTTACAACTGCATACTCGTACTGGGTATGGGGCATTCTTGGTATGGTACTCGTCGTTCCATTCACGGTCATCTTCAAGATCGTACTCGAAAACATCGAACCAACTCGCCCAATTGCTATTCTTCTCGCTGAGCGTGCTCCATCGATTGACGAGGCTTGGAAGGAGGCCATGAAAGATGGTCGAATCTCCAGTCATGAAAGTCGATCGTTGGATGAACTTCAACGCATCTTAGGATTAAGCGACCGTCACATGACCAAGGTTGCTGCAAAGCATGCCATTGAGCGTTCTCTGAAGCGAAACCGCATCACAACAGAACAGTACGCGTTCATCCAAGAGGCGGCTTCCTTGTTCGACAACGATGCCTATGTCCTACAATTGAACAACATTGATGTTGAATCTGGACGATTGAAGAAATCCAACAGAATGGTCTTGGAGTCCATCTATGTTCAACTTGAGGAAGAAGAGTAATCACAGAATATCTGTTAGAATCTTTTCCAGCTCAGTGTTTATCATGAGGATGAGTGTTCCGAACTCTGGCGGAATGTTCGGATCTTCGTACAACTCCTCAAGTTTTGATTGGGACATGGCGATACGGACATCGAGTTTCTTCCCTTTGTTGAGTAACCAGTTCTCACAGGTCTCTTTCGCTTGTTTGCGAATGTTTCGAGGAACCTTCGGGTCATCGATTTGATTGATGACGGTTGCAACTTGCTGTAGTCGTGTCTCAACGTCCATCTTGTCAGCCCCTTGGAATGCCCAATACTTCCATCTTGTCGTGGGCCGTCTTTAAGGTCATTGGCGACGTGGACACTCCAATGGATGCCGATGTAGAAACCATTCTTGGATGGGCACGAATGGGTGTTCTCATCCTCTGTATGGGATGGGCTGCATGGTTCGACCACAAGGAACGTCGTGTTTCGAACGAACATTGGATGGTTTGGACCAAGCCGATTGTGTTCATATGGACTCTTGATTTATTGATACAGGGCCCTCACTGGTCTGTATGGCTCACAGCATCTGCACTTCTTGCCTATGCAAGTGGTTCTGTTATCGGTAGACCCACGATGAAGGATGCCCGTCAAGGAAATCGAACGGATCAGATCGTTCTGTTGTGGTATCTCCTTTCAGCGATCGGATTAATATCAGGAGGTCTACGGTTCATGGAGGTTTCACCACTCGACGTCCTCATTGGCGAGGCTACAATGGAAGCGACCTTGTGGTGGTCGTACATTGGTGCATTGTTCACGTTGTTTGTCATCGACCTTGCTTGGAGATTCAGATTCATCCATGGTGGGGCGGATGCAAAAGCACTGATGTGGGTCACGTTGCTGTTCCCTTCTTGGGCAGAAGTACCGGTGTACTCAGAGACCGCGATGAGTGAAATTGTTTTGCATCTCCCTCCATCACTGAGTCTTTTGATTTGGGGTGGATTTTTGTTCGTGCTCATTCCAATCATCTTGTTGTTTTGGAACATTGCGACTGGTTCTGTAAGGAGCCTTTCGGACGTCTTCATGGCCTGGATGTCTCTTTCAGTACCGTTGGCCTCTGTCCGTGAGAGGCATGTTTGGATTCTTTCCGATACGATGAATATGCCGAGTGGCGAAACGGTCTTGATTCACAAAAAGCGTGCACCGCGTAGGACTCCGACGGACGAGGAGATGAACGAGCAAATCAAGCGCTTGGAGGATATCGGTGCTGAACGAATATGGGTCAGTTTGAAACTACCCTTGTTGTTGTTTTTGTTCCCAGCAATTCTACCACTTTGGTTGATTGGGGATCCAATGGCATCCATACTACCATTGATACTGCCGTGAAAATCAGTTGCCCTTACGCTCAATGTTCTTTGGACGCAGGCCCTTGTAGCCACACTTTCGGCAGCGAGCAGCACGAACAGCGTTACGAGCATTGCACTTCATGCAAATTTTACGTTGAAGCATACGAGCCTCAGCTTCAGGAAATCGTGCCATGGCCTTGCGACCAACTTCCTCTATTTAACCGCAACCACCAGAATCGAGACAACAGGATGGCATGGTTCAAACACTTGAGGGAACACCGTACATCATGCGCATCGTGCGTCTCCCTGGAATTCATCACGATGCCAATGCGGTCTTGTTGATGGATTCAAAGGAAGCCATCCTCATTGATTCCGGTACTGCTTGGTACCAATTGCTCCAGCAAGAGCGCATTGTTGGTCAACTCGGAGAGGACCTGACACTTCGAGAAATCGTCCTGACCTCACGACGCTATCCGTTTAGCGGAGGAAGTGTCTCGATATCAGAACGTTTCGAAAATGTTCCAATTAAAGCTCACGCATCAGCAATTTCTTCACTTGCAACAGGTGACTTTTTCACGACATGGGCCAACAGATTTGACTCAGATATGCCGATTGTAAATGCAATAGAAGTTGATATGCACCAAGAATCAATGCTTGGAGGTCAAACCATCGAATTCATCGAAGCACCTGGTCCGAGCAGTTGCAATCTCATGGTCTACATTCCCTCTGCAAAGACGGTCATTGCAGGTGCATTGATGCCAAGAGCAGACCGCCCACTGCGTTGGGATGTGCCAACAGGGAATCTCATTGATGGGAAAGAGAGTCTTGAGCTTCTGAAAGAACTTGGTGCGGAGAAATTAATTCCAATGCATGGGCCAAGCATCAAGGGTTCTGATCATATTGCTGAGACGGTCCAGCGTCACATCACAATGCTTGAGAGCATCATCGAGGACCAAGGTGTATTGCCGCGTTCATGGCCCAAACCCGCACATACATCGCTTTGGCATGAGCCAGTCCCTGCTTGGCCTCGATTGGAACAAGAAACCAATCAGGCAGATGGCAACAATCTGAGTTGAGCCTCAGCTTCACGACGCTGAGCCTCAATCGCCTTTTTCTCTCGCATCCTTCGAAGCATGAGGTTGTCTCCAAACGACGTGGAGGCATCTTTCCGATTTGCGAGGGTTCCATCATGGTTGTAGACACACTGTTCCCAACCTGATTGGATGCGAATGGTTCCACGTTCAGTTCGTATGGAGGATACGGAACGATTGGTTTCGAACAAGAGGGATGCTTTCCCATCTGTATCTGCAGCGAAGATGCGTCCTTCGGCATCGGCGATGAGGAGTTGAGATTGTTCGTTCATGCACATGGATCGCAGCGGTGCGTGACTGATGGTTGAAGTGGACACAAGCGTGAATTCAGGTAGTTGCACGATGTGGAGTTGGCCGAGTTTGTCTCCGACATAGAGTTTGGAGAGTGAGATGTCGTCTTCCTTGATGCCAAGAATCGCTGTTGCCGTTGTTCTCAGATGGAGCGTCCTTCGGTTCGCTGGCGTTTCCCAAATCACCAACCCATCGCTCATGGCAAGACATGTGCCTTGGGTCGTAACGAGGCTTCGTACCGTTGTTCGGTTGTTGCGCATACCTTGTTGCTGAGTGCAGTCGGTATACCTGATTTCGCTTGGGTCGAAACTGAAAGTGAAAGTGAATCAATACATGTCGTCGTTCTTGTTTTCTTTCTTCCAAGACCGGTAGCAGGATTTGCATACACGAACTCGACCTTTCGTTGAGACAAAGTTACCAGAGCCCCACATTTCTGTTGCATCATCAAAGGAAAGAGATCGGCCCCCGAGTTTCTTGTCGGCAAATCGTTCACAAGATTTGACCGCGCAAGGGACTTCCCCAGAACTTGATTTCTTTTTTTCAGTTCCATCATCGGAGGGCTTTGGCTTGTTCTTGCGGGCCTTGGCTTTGAATCCCATGATTCTCCCAACCTGAATCGCTTCAAGAAACTTAGGGTCTCATTGTTGGGAGGCTTCGCCAAGTTTAACCAAGAGGCCTTCAATCAGTCGAAGAAGACCACGCAACGTGACTTCAGAGACATTGGCAATGGAACAAATTTCCGATTGTGTGCGAGGAGAACCAGATTCACTGCACGCTTTGTAGATTAAGGCAGCAGCAACGCCCATCGGTTTCTTACCTTGCCATACATCCTCATGTGGCTTGATGACAGACCACAAGTGTTGCACTTGACTTCGCATCGATGGGGCGAGCTGAAGCTTTGACATGAACGGGTCGATGTATTGGTCGGGCGAACTGATGGAATGCATGTTTAACATGCGAGAGACCTGGCGGATGAGGCGTGACAATTCCTTTTCTTCGATCGAAAATTGTTCAGCAATGTCTGGAATTTGTCGTGGAACGTTCTCTTCGCGAGCAACGAGGTAGGTGCAGGCAGCAGCAACCCCTGCAATGGAACGACCAGTGACGTATCCTTTGTCTGAAAGACGGCGATACAACCGAGCGACTTCCTCTTGCATGGCAACCGGGAGTTGTGAACGGTCTCGAATGAATTGGTTCGCTTTGACGAGGTTACGCTCTCGGCTCTTACGGGTCTTTGAGCGCTCGTCGATGATTCGACGACGACGCCACTCTCGACGACTCTGGTTCGAAATCCCATGACGGCTTGCTGCGCCAGTGTTCAAATCACGAACATCGATGGTTGTGTTGAGCCCACGGTCAGCGAGCGTGTACGTCATTGGTGCTCCAACTCGAGAGCGATCTTCACCACGGTCTCGTTGGGTCCACTCGGCACCTGGGTCTGGAACATTCTCCTCGACGACAAGGCCACAGCTGTTGCAGGTGACCTCGCCTCGTGTCGTATCAAGACTCCAATCGACCGCTGCACATTCCTCGCATGGCCGAGTGTGGCCTTCAAGGACTCGTCGTTCGCTCGAGACGTTTGTTTCTTTTTGTGACCGTTCGCTTCCGCTATCAAAACTTGCACTCATCTTCTCAACTCCAGGTATAGTAATGGTATTATAGAATATTTAAACTTTTGTGTTTAATGCATCAGGTTTGTCGTTGAGCAAGGTGCCGTTTGTTACGAAATGAGAGAATTTCCCTGCCAACAAAAAGAAGATTGAACCACAGTATATGAACGTATGTTCAATTGACCCAATCGAGTCCCATGGAAACGACGAAGTCAAAGCGTATAGTTCAAGGACATTCGTTCACTGGTTTCGGTTGAACAACATGCCAGCAACAGTCATTTTAGGAGCGCAATGGGGTGACGAAGGCAAAGGAAAGCTTGTCGACCGTTTGGCTGAACAAGCGACTTGGGTTGCACGGTTCCAAGGTGGAAACAACGCAGGACACACGGTCGTCATTGGTGATCGAGTCCTCAAATTCCATCTCCTTCCATCGGGAATTACCCGTCAAGAATGCTCCCTTGTCCTCGGTGACGGTATGGTGATTGATCCATGGGTCCTCAACACCGAAGTCGAGAATTGGATTAAGACAGGTGGAGATGACCCAAGAGGGAATCGTTTGTTTGTCTCAGAACGAGCCCACATCATTCTTCCATACCACAGAGCCATGGACAGTTTGGATAAAACAATCGGAACAACAGGTCGTGGAATTGGTCCAACGTATTCAGATAAAATCAATCGAATCGGTCTTCGATTTGGTGATATTGCTGAAGTCGCTCAAGACAGTTCATGGGCTGAAACGACTGCAAATCGAATGAACAAGTCGCTTGAGGCAGCAGGTTCCGAGATACGCATTGATGCATCAACGCTTGAAAGTGAAGTGGAATGGATTCACTCCACATATGCAACGAGCATTGCCAACACAGGGCTCATGCTTGATAACGCACTCAAACTCGATGAGCATGTGATTCTTGAAGGCGCGCAAGGTTGTTTATTGGACATTGATCAAGGGACATTCCCATTCGTAACCTCTTCTGTCACCTCAAGAGGAAACGCTACCCATGGCGCAGGTATTCATCCAGGACATGTCGACGATGTCATTGGCATCACGAAAGCCTACATCACTCGTGTGGGAAACGGTGCAATGCCGACCGAATTGGAAGATGATGTCGGTGTACATCTCGGAACGGTTGGCCATGAATTTGGAACAACAACAGGTCGTAAGCGTCGCTGCGGCTGGTTTGATGCTGTTGTCATGCGTCATGCACACCGAATCAATGGATTCACTTCACTTGCATTGACAAAACTCGATGTTCTAGGGGGATTGGACGAATTGAAGATCTGTGTTGCTTACGAATTGGACGGTGCAGAGATTACTGAAATGCCAAGCAGCGCATCTGCACTTGCTCGATGCAAACCAATCTATGTGACCGTTCCTGGATTCGAATCCAAGTCGCTTGATCAATGGCTTGTAGTCGCTAAGCACGCCAACGAGAACGGTCTAGGGATCTCGACATTGCCACAAGCCGCACAAGACTACGTTCGACAACTCGAATCCATCCTTGGCATTCCATGTTCGAGCGTTGGTGTCGGACCAGATCGTGATGCGACCATCGATTGCGTCTGAGCAATCACAATGAAACACTCAAAAGGAAGTGTCCACACGGTCGGCTGTAAGGGGCGCTTAGCTCAGTTGGAAGAGCGTCTGGTTTGCAACCAGAAGGCCGGGGGTTCAAATCCCCCAGCGTCCACCACCTTTTGTTCAGGTTTGATAGATTGAATACAATTTGTTGATTGGATTTGGTCTTTGTGTTCAATGATATATATTGATTATTGAGTTTTCTTAAGTATTACCCGTCCGAGGGACCACTATGTCGTATGCACCTACCGATTATGATTTTGGGGACTCCTCCAATTACGCCTTTGCTGAAACAATTACTTGCGCTAATGATGAAGCAAGAAAAATGTTCGTCGAAGCTTATGGCCATATGCTGAATTACAACCACGAACAAGCCATTGCATGTTTCATGGCAACCACAGAACTTGACCCTGAATGCGCTATGGCATGGTGGGGAATCGCATACTGTGTATCATCCAACTACAACTGGTCGCCAGGACTTGGTTCGGGATACGACCCCATCCAACAGGCCCTCAAGGTTATGGGACACTGCACTGAACTTGAGCAAGACCTCATCCGTGCACTTTCAACCCGACACTCTGAAGAGGCTCGTGATGCAGCCGATCCTTCCGTTCTCAACATGGGCAACGACCCAGAACTGAACGTCGCCTTCGCAGAAGCCATGGCTCCGTTGTACGAGAAGTACAGCGGCAATCTCGATGTCACTGCGATTTACGTCGAGGCTCTCATGAACCTCAAGGCTTGGCAACTCTGGGACAAGAATACCGCAACTGGTGAAATTACGCCTGCAGATGACAACACGCTCCTCCTCGTTAAGATCATGGAAGATGCGTTCGAGAGCAGTGAGGAAGCCAAGGTTCACCCTGCACTCTGCCACTTGTACTGCCACGCTCTGGAACTTTCACCGTTCCCAGAGCGAGCACTACCTGCAGCTGATGTTCTCCGAACACGAATGCCAGGTCTTGGCCATTTGGTCCACATGCCTTCACACATCGATGCTTGGGTTGGGCAATGGAAGGAAGCCATCGACTGCAACATCGCTGCAGTTGAGGCGGACGATCGCTACGTCGAACTGACTGGTAATGAATCGCAATTCTACAAGTTCTATCGAATGCACAACCACCATTTCGTCGTTTGGTGTGCCATGTTTGATGGTCAATACGAGACGGCCCTGAAGTATGCACGCAAGGCTGTCGATACGCTCCCCGCTGGTGATGAAAACGGTGGCGCTCAATTCATGCTCGCTGGAATCATTCCAATGGGGGCCATTTTCTTGGAATCCTACGTAACGATGCCTTGGCACGTTATGATTCGCTTTGGAAAGTGGGATGAAATCCTTGCTGAACCGATGTACGATGACAAGGACGTCTTCCCTGCAACCATCGCCACACAACACTATGCACGTGGTGTGGCCTACGCCTCCAAGGGCATGGTTCCAGAGGCAGAAGCAGAGCAAGTACTGTTCAAGGAAGCGTTGCAAAATCCTGCCCTTGCAGGTCGCATGATGCACAACAATTTCATGTATCAAGATCCAGCAGATGGACCTTCAATTCTCAATGTTAACGCTTCGATTCTCGAGGCTGAAATCGAGTACCGTCGCCAATTCCTTGCAAAGGAAAACGGTGAAGCGTACGACTTTACCGCAGCCTTTGATGAGTTGCGCCGTGGTGTCAATCTCTCGCTCAACCTTGCCTACAACGAGCCGTGGGGTCAGATGCAACCTGTTCGGCACATCCTCGGTGCATTGCTGTTTGAACAAGGTCACATCGAAGAAGCGGAAGAAGTCTATCGTGCAGACATTAAACTCTGGAAGGACAACATGTGGGGTCTCCTCGGTCTGAAGCTCTGCCTCGAAGCTCGTGGCGATGCTCCTGAAGAACTCGCAGAAGTTACTGCTCTATTCAACGAACGCAGTTCTCGTGCAGATATCGTTCCTGCCAAGACCTGCTTCTGTGCTCAGGATGCATTGGCGAAATCTTGCTGTGACTGATTTTGTCCACTGTTCGGCTCAATTGCTAAATAGACGGCATTGAATTGTCCCTCATGGCAGGCGAAGCACTTGGCGAACTCGCAATGATTGCAGTTAACGACGAGACTCTTGAAGAACTTGGCAACAAAATGGATAAGGTTACGAAACGATTCTCGTACTTTCGAATCGTCGTGCTGCCCCTCTTCCTCATAGGTTGGGGAATCTACTTTCTTTGGTTCAATTGAGTCTTTATTCCTCTTCACTGAGGGCTGAGGACAGTTCAGCAAGATCAATTCGGTTGTCTTCATTCGCATCCAATGCCTTGATGATCATCGATACTTGTCCAGGTGACAGGGCGTCACCAAGGTGCTCAAGGAGCCCTTTATACAACTCAGGGCCATTGATTTCTCCGTCATTGTTTGCATCGATGGAGGAAAAGATCTCTCCAGCAGTTTGGTTGCTTTCCTTCATTGCATTTTTCAGGTTCGAAATTGCTTCTTCCACAGTCCATGAATCATCGTTTGACATATCCTCTCGTCGTGTCCAGCGTTGAATAAATGTTCCGAACCCATTGCCTTCAAGCAAACGCATCGATGTTGTTTTATGTGTGGAAATGAAACACAGTTTGTTGGTTGTCGTTCATGCGCTCTCATGTGTTGTGTGCAGTGTTGATGATTTCAAGCCTCTTCGTTACGATTCCAGTCCATGCAGAGGCTCGAGCGATTGAATTCGATGCTGAAATTTCACGTTACGATTGGCTTTCAAATGAGACCGTGATCATCGATGTCCAGCTCAAAAATGCGCAGTTCAACACAAATTACACCATCACTTGGAATCTCGAAGATGTTGATGGATCGGTTGTTGATTCAGGCTCGATTGTCTTCAAAGCAACAGGTAGTGTGACGTCGAATGTCATCGAATTGAAACAGTTCTACAACTCAAACCACTTTTACACATTCGATGCTAATCTATACGATGCTTCCGGGGCGTTGTTG
>CALDQY010000157.1 GCA_937911445.1 uncultured Rhodobiaceae bacterium
GGAATTCCTACGATGAGATGCAGAAGATTCAGCATAATTGCGGCTTGTAACGTTCCAGATCCGAAGGAGTACAAACCATAGGCGAGCAAAAAGACGCTACCACTGATTCTCCACCAGTTGTCAGCATCGTTGGTCATGGATTTCAGTAAGGTGTGGTAAACGACCGTGCCTGCACAGAAGGCAACTGTTGCCACAAACGTAGCCAACGTGAACAACATGGGAGGGAACATGACGTCTGAATCTCTCTCCCAAGGCGCCCAAGGCGTATCCATGCCCAATCCAAGAATCAGTACAGCCGCTCCTCCAGTAGCTAATGCTCCAATCAGCATCAACGTCCGTACGGTATCCTTCAGAGCAAGGACATAAGGAGCGAGCATGATCATTTTTCATGACTGCAGTACATATCCTCATGTTTCTCTGATTGAAACAGATGCTATGCTGTTGCTTTGCTGGGAATCAATACCGTGAAACGCCTTCTTCTCGTAACAGGCGGATCTTTGTTTCAATCCCACCAGGTCCACTGTATCCACCGAGTCCACCATCAATTCGAACGACTCGATGGCAAGGGATTTCTGGAGCATATGGATTCTTTGCAATTGCATTTGCAACAGCTCGTACAGCACTCGGTCTGCCAATTTGTTGAGCAATCTCAGTATACGTACGTGTCTCACCACGAGGGATGGTCTTCAGAGCCTCCCAGACCGAAATCTGGAACGGGGTTCCTTTCATGGAACTCAAACGTCAAATCGGTCTGCGTTCATGACCTTGTTCCATGCAGCGACGAAGTCGCCAACGAACTTGTCATGGTTGTCGTTTTGTGCATAGACTTCAGCAACAGCTCGGAGTTGGGAGTTGCTTCCAAAGACGAGATCGTAGCGAGTTGCAGTTCGAACGTCTTCGCCGGTCTTGCGGTCACGTGCGACGTAACTGTTGCTTCCAGTTGCGGTCCAAGCGACGTTCATGTCGAGGAGTGTAGAGAACCACGAACTGTCGAGTTTGCTGTCTCCGCCCCAAAGTCCACGCTCGTCAGAGCTGACACCAAGAGATCGCATTCCACCAACGAGAACGGTCATCTCTGGTGCAGTCAATCCGAGGAGTTGTGCCTTGTCGAGCATCATTTCTTCTGGCATAACAGCGTAGTTCTGCTTCAGGTAGTTGCGGAAACCACAGGAAACAGGCTCGAAGTAGCTGAAGGAAGCAGCATCTGTTTGTTCTTCAGATGCATCTCCACGACCGGGCGTGAATGGAACTTCAACACCGGATGCCATTTCGATTCCAACGTTTCCAGCAAGGACGATGGTATCTGCAATGCTTGCACCGTGTGCTGCTGCGAGCGGTTCGAGTGTTGACAAAACCTTGGCAAGTTGTGCAGGCTTGTTGCCTTCCCAGTCCTTCTGTGGTGCCAAACGAATTCGAGCACCGTTGGCGCCACCACGCTTGTCTGAGCCACGGAAGGTGGATGCACTTGCCCAAGCAGTTTCAACCATCTCAGCAATGGAAAGTCCACATGTCATGATGGCGTTCTTGAGTGCGCCAACATCGTAGGAGGTGGAACCGGCTGGTACTGGGTCTTGCCAGATGAAGTCTTCCTCAGGAACATCAGGGCCGAGGTAGCGAACCTTTGGACCCATGTCACGGTGAAGGAGCTTGAACCAAGCCTTGGAGAATGCATCAGCAAAGACTTCTGGGTTCTCATGGAAGTGCTTCGAAATCTTTCGGTATTCTGGATCTCGAATCATGGCCATGTCAGCGGTTGTCATCATGGTTGGAACCTTGATGGATGCATCTTCTGCATCAGGAGCCATGTCAACCTCTTCCAGGTTGGAAGGAGTCCATTGGTGTGCACCAGCAGGACTCTTTGTCAGTTCCCAAGTATCTTCGTACTTGAAGAGCATGTCAAAGTAGCCGTTGTCCCAAACGATTGGGTTGGCGGTCCATGCGCCTTCGATTCCGCTGGTGATGGTGTCTCGGCCAACGCCCGACTTGTAGTCGCTGGTCCAACCGAAGCCTTGCTCTTCAATCGATGCACCTTCAGGTTCTGGACCTTTGTGGTCTTCTGGACCTGCACCGTGAGCCTTTCCGAAGGTGTGTCCACCTGCTGTGAGCGCAACGGTTTCTTCATCATTCATGGCCATTCGGCTGAATGTTTCGCGAATGTCTTGAGCACTGAGGAGTGGGTCTGGGTTTGCGTTTGGTCCTTGCGGGTTGACGTAAATCAGACCCATCTGGACGGCAGCGAGAGGGTTCTCGAGATCTTGGCGGGTGTCACCGTATCGGTCGTCACCGAGCCACTCGTCTTCGCTACCCCAGTAGATGTCGTCTTCAGGATGCCAAATATCTGGTCGGCCACCGCCGAAACCGAGGACAGGACCACCCATGGATTCGATAGCGATTTGACCGGTGAGGATGAGCAAATCAGCCCAACTGATGGCGTTTCCATACTTTTGCTTGATTGGCCATAGCAGACGGCGAGCCTTGTCGAGGTTACCGTTGTCTGGCCAGCTGTTGAGCGGCGCAAAGCGCTGTGCACCTGTTCCACCGCCGCCACGGCCATCGCCGGTTCGGTAGGTTCCGGCAGCGTGCCAAGTCATTCGAATGAAGAATGGACCGTAGTGGCCATAATCAGCAGGCCACCAGTCCTGGCTGTCGGTCATCAAAGCGTGAAGATCTTTCTTGAGCGCCTCGTAATCGAGTCCCTTGAAGGCTTCAGCATAATCGAAATCAGGCCCCATTGGGTTGGATTTCTGGTCGTGCTGATGGAGGATGTTGAGGTTGAGGTTCTTTGGCCACCAATCTTGGTTTGAACGCATGTCCGATGTTGAGTGTGTCATTCCGCCACCGTGCATGACTGGGCATTTCCCTTCGCTGTTGCTGTGCTTCATGGAATAACCAATGACGTAGAGTATTTAATTTTGATTTTCAAATAAACTCTAGAAAAATTACAGATAGAATACTGTAAGATCTGATAGGTGCCAAACAATCGGTATCATCGTTCATGCCGAGCAACAACTTCGAGCAAATTCATGCGTCCAATTCGGTACACGCCAACGGGTGTTGTCAGTAATGCTGCAAACAAAACGAAGCCGATGATTTGTGAGAAGACGGTGTAATCAATGACAACAGGAATGTGGAACACCCACGTCGAGGAGACATTGGCCACGCCCGTGTAGAATCCAACGCTTGCTAAAGCCCCAGCAAGACCTCCAACGAGGCCGATGAACATGTGTTCGACAGTGAGGATGATCGCCAAACGCGTACGGCTTGCACCAAGAACACGAAGCGTGGCGAGTTCAGCATCACGCTCGCTCAAATTGATGAGCAATGTGTTGAACAGAATGGCAATGGCCATCAGCGCACCAAGAACGTAAATCGATTGCATGACCGCTTTCTGCTGCTCGATGAGTTCCTCAAAGGTTGCGACCATGGTCTCCTTCTCAACAATTGAAACGGTTGAGAACCGGATGTCTTCGATATCAACGCCGTCCTTTGTAATCAGCAATGCGCCGTTGGCTTCTAGTCCAACAATCGGCTCAACATCAGCACGATGCATGTAGATTGAACGGCTTAGTTCACGAGCAATACCGACGATTTTGATGCTGTGTTCCTCGCCTTCAAACTCGATTGAGATGGTGTCTCCGACACTGTATCCTTCGAGTGCTGCAGATCCCTCATCAAGGATGCCTTCAACAGGTGATTGTCCTACTTGAGGGAGATTTCCGTTGAGTAGATTCAGTCTATGGAGTGCATCATCTTGTTCAGAGAGAACGTCGTTGCCCTTGAGATCGATGGCCTTTGTAGTCCCAGTGATGCTTGCTTGTGCAACGAGCGTCAGCTCAAATGCGGTTGTGTTCTCTTCAGCCCAAGTCGTGATGTTCTCAAGTCCTGAAGGGAAAGCAGCAACTTGGTATTCCCAGTTTTCTTGTGCATCGGTCGCTTCCGAAAACGCTCCCGTGAATCCTGCTACAAACATCATGTTGCCTCCAAGAATGACCATGGCGAGCGAAAGAGCGAGCAAGGTTGCGAGCAACCGAGCAGGCTTGCGGAAGGTTGAGCGCAAACCTAGACCGATACCTGGCGGAAGAGCAGAGGTAATCTTGGTCAAGATTCGATTTGGCTTCTTATCCGATCCTTGGCCGAGAATGTCGAGTGGTTGCAATCGAGCAGCCTTCCATGCTGGACGGATGCCAAACAGGAATGTGATGAACAGCGCTGAGAGAGAAATGGTTGCGATGATGTCCGCGTAGTGATGTGTGGCAACGACAGGAATTCCAAGGAACGAGAAATAGAATGCCGTGAAAGCCCCTGAACCGATGGATGATGTTCCAAGAAGAATACCGAGCAGTACCCCTGGTACTCCTAGAACGAGTGGAACCAGTAAGTATCCAGTCATGACGTCGCTTGTGGATGCTCCAATCGTGCGCAAGACTGCGATTTCTCTCGATTGTGTTCGAATCAGACGGTCAAGGGAGACGGCGATAACAAGTCCACTGATGAACAACAGAATTCCAAGAATGAACGGAATCGATTTCGACAAACTGTCCTTGTCAAGTCGTAGCAATTCAGCACTCAACTGACCACGATCGAGGACATATCCATCGGCACCTGATTCGTTCATAGCGTCTGTGAGCGTGTCTTTGGTCGCCTGGAGTTCAACGCCCTCGTTCTCATCCGTATCGCTCAAATCGAAGGCAGGTGTTCCTTCCAAATCGATGTTGAGTGTGTTTCGAGCAAGTGGTTCATTTCCTGAGATTTCGGCGAGGACTTCAGCATCCATGTAGGCAACAACGTAGCTCGATTCTTGAGGAAGAATCGAATCTGGGTTGGCATAGAACAACTCCAATGGACTGTTGGCAAAACCAATCACGGTAAACGTCTGGACCCCTCCTTCTCCAACGATGATGTCGATGGTATCGCCAAGTTCCATGTTGATTTCATCGTTCAAAGCGAAGTGGGCATCGATGACAATTTCGCCATCGGATGGTGTTACTGATCCGTCAACATTCCACAGTGTGTTGACCTGTCCTTGTTCAAGACCATAAAATTTCGATGCAATCCAATCCGTATCGGTTTTCGATTGACCTGTAAGAATCAAACTGGTTTCGCAACTGTTGTGTTCAATAGACGAACATGCGCTTGTGAGGTTGTCTTTGTGTTCGATATCGTAAGTTGTTGCCATTAAATCAGCAAAGTTGGTTTCTGCATAGAAATCGTCGTAGACTCTGTCAGCGTTTCTGGAATGTTCAGAGAACACGATGCCGGCATAGACCGATATGGTGATGAGCAAAACGACCGTAAGGATACGTAGTTTTGTTCGCATCAAACTACGCGACAAACGTCGTAATAGCAGCGTGTTCAACTTCTTCACTCCAACATCGACTGCGCCATATCTTTGATTTTCGAACCTATTTTCTTGACGCCATCAACCGTGTTGTCAACAACAGATTCTGCCGTGTGCTTCGCCGTCATGGCGATGCTTTTCAGGCCACCTGTTTCATCTTCCACAATCTTGCCACTATCGAGATGGACGATGCGTGTTGCGAATCGAGTAAGCGATTGGTCGTGTGTGACGAAGATGGTTGTCATCCTCTCTTTCCGGCATGTTTTGATCAAGGCTTCCATGACCATGTTTGAGGTTTCAGAGTCTAGGTTTCCAGTCAATTCGTCCCCGAGGATGATGCGTGGACTCTTGGCAAGAGCACGAGCGATAGCAACACGTTGGCGTTGACCGCCTGACATTTGCGAAGGAAACCGATTTTCGAGTCCTTTCAAGCCAACAGAATCCAGCAGGTCGAGTGCCTTTTGTTTGTCTCGTGCACCAGCCAAATCTTGGACAAGGAGAACGTTCTCAAGCGCGGTAAGATCTGCTAAGAGATTGAAAAATTGGAAGATATAACCAACATTTTCTCGGCGGAATGTGGTCATCTTTTCGATATGACCCAACGGAACATCATCGCCATTGAATTGGTAGGAGCCATTGGTTGGGATATCGAGTGCTGCTATGGTATTGAGCAGTGTTGTCTTTCCAGAACCTGATGGACCGAGGAGAGCAACAATCTCGCCTTCTTCAATCGAGAGCGAGATGTTATCCAAGGCTTTGACCAGCGTTTCATCTTCACCGTAATGACGACTTAAGCCACTTAGTTGAATGAGAGGCATGCCATCTGGTCTGTATGGAGTGATTTAGATGTTGCCTAGGTAGTCCTATACCTGTTGCCAATCGGTACCATTCCACCACAAGGTCGAACCGTCGCTCATCCTTCTCCATGTGTGCCCGTTTTCATCAGTCCATTGATTTTCGACCGTTGGTTCAGCGACCATCGGTTGAACAGGTTCGGGTGTTGTTGCGTACATCTCTTGTGCAGGTTGAATTGGATCGGCTTGCGGCAGCGGTGTTGTCTCCTTAGGTTCCATTGAATCGCCATTCTTTCTTCGCATGAACAGAAGGCCTCCGACGATTGCGAGAACGAGAACAACGCCGATGATAATCATCAATTGCATGCGTGCAGCTGCTTCATCTTCCAGTTCCTTTTGCTCATTGTCACCCATACCATCACCATCGCTGTCCATGGTTTCACTGGCATCCTCTGGGAATGCATCGGCATTGTCACCGACGCCATCAGCGTCTGTGTCGACCGTTTCGAGAGGGTCGTTCGGGAATGCGTCTGCGTTGTCGCCAACACCATCGTTGTCCGAGTCGATTGTTTCAGTAGCATCCATTGGGAACACATCAGCACCGTCGAGAACACCGTCATCATCCGAATCAGGGTCCAATCGATCGGTTCCTTTCGAGAGTTCATCAAGATCGAACAGACCATCTCCGTCATCGTCTGTATCTGCGTTATCACCCGTGCCGTCACCATCGGTGTCCATGGTTTCACTCGCATCGAGCGGCAATGCATCGTCCTTGTCGTTGACCTCATCGCCGTCCGTATCCTCATCGAACGGATCGGTTCCGATCGTTGCTTCCTCGGTGTCAAGAAGGCCGTCGTTGTCGTCGTCTGTGTCCGCATTGTCACCGATCATGTCTTCATCAGCATCGCTGGTTTCAGTAGCATCGTTCGGGAACAAGTCAGCGTTGTCGCCGACCATATCACCATCGCTGTCCATGGTTTCAGTAGGGTCGTTCGGGAATGCGTCTGCATTGTCGCCAACGTTGTCACCATCCGAATCCATTGTCTCACTCGCATCGTTCGGGAATGCGTCCGCATTGTCACCGACACCGTCAAGATCGGAATCTGCCGTCTCTGAGGCATCGTTCGGGAACACGTCAGCGTTATCCCCAACACCATCACTGTCAGAGTCGGCGGTTTCAGAAGGATCGTTTGGGAATGCGTCCGCATTGTTTCCAACCCCATCGTCGTCCGAATCTGCTGTTTCCGATGCGTCATTTGGGAACGCATCGGCGTTGTCACCAACACCGTCTAGGTCGGAGTCAACAGTTTCAGTTGGGTCGTTCGGGAAGGCATCGGCATTGTCGCCGACACCGTCGTTGTCGCTGTCAAGCCATTCGTTGGCATCGTTCGGGAATGCATCTGGGTTGTTCCCAGAAGCATTGTCTCCGTATCCGTCGCCATCACTGTCCGTTGTTTGCGTGTTGTCATCATCGAAGGCGTCTGCGTTGTCACCAACACCATCGCTATCAGAATCAGCCCATTCGTTGGAATCGTTTGGGAAGGCGTCTGACTGATCTCCGTAGCCGTCACCATCTGCGTCGTAATCAATGATCTCGACCGAGTTCGAAGACGTGACCTTTGCACCCAAATCGGTTCCATCGCTCGGTGTAATGGTCAGTGTCCAAATGTCGCCAATCGATGTAGCACCTTGATTCAAGAGGTTGATATCGTTGTGTTGAGCAACTTCAACGCCACCTTTCAACCATCGAATTTGGGTACCAGATTCAGCATCACCATCGGCGTCGTTGAAATCATAGTTTGCAAAGAGGTCCGTGTCATAATATGCTTGCGTAATTGCTGTTGGTGAACCAGGCATGTCGCTGATGTAGACGTTCGATGCAGTTGGTGCTGTGTTCGATGGACCAGCTTCAGGGATTGTTAAGGAAGAGGATGTCCACGCATCACCTGAGGTACCACTGTTTCCGTTTGCAGTAAGAACAGCGATATCAACGCTGGTTGCTCCACTTCCAGTTGTCGGAGCAGTCCAATCAAAGGACCATGAACGGTAGGAACTGGTCGTATGGGTAGCAGATTGGCCGGAACTATCGATTTTGACCGACATGATTCCAACACCCGGTGTTGAGAGCGTTCCTTTGTCGACCACGACATTGAATCCGCCGTTGCTTCCAGAGACTCCTCCAGACACAGAAATCTGGATGTTGTAGGTTTGGCCAGCGGTGTAGGTGGAAGGGAAGTTTTCGCTCAGCGTTGGCGAACTGCCGCTGTAATGGCACGAGCATCCACTTCCTGCTTGGTTGTGGATGCCGCTTGAGCTGCTTTCCATGGTGGGAAGCGTGAGGACCATGAATGCGGTAATGACGATTACGAGCGTTCGTGTGAGGAAGTTCATATCTCCACGCCGTGTTGTGTTGGTATAAGTAAACTGGTACATTGTTTTAACAGAAAATCATCAAATTTTCGAACATTGGCAATAGTCACAAGCCGCGTCGCGATTAAATAGGGGAGTTTGGTCGGAGGGATGCCTACGTTCGTATGGAAGGAGTTGAGACACAATGCCAAAGCCATGGACTTCGAAGCTGATTATCAAGCAACTCGGTGTACAAAAGTGCAATGGAAGTCTCGATGCCGCAGTCGAAAATTTGACCCTTGAGCAAGCAATGAATGTTGCTCGTGAGAAGGCAGATCTCGGCCACCTGACCGGAGCCGACCTCAAAGCACAGACCCGAGAAGTCATCGGAACGTGTGTCTCCATGAGAGTCAAGGTCGAAGGTCACTGGGCTAACGAAGCCCTCGAAATCATTAGCAAAGGAGAATGGGACGAGCGCTTTAATTGAACAAACATCACGAACCGCAGGAGAGGTGAAAGCCTCGCTGACTGCAGAGGTGAGACGATATGGAAGAAAACATCAACAACGCCATCAAGCAAGCCATCGAAGACGCGCCAGAGCGCAAATTCGTACAATCGGTTGACATTGCCTTTACAATCAAGGATGTCGATTTGAAAAACCCAACCAACCGTATCAAGGAAGAAATCCGTCTTCCTTCTGGTCGTGGCCGTGAAGTCAAGGTCGCTATGTTTGCAGCTGGTGAGGCAGCAACACGTGCTCGTGACGCTGGAATCCACGTCATCACTCCTCCTGAAATTGAAGAACTCGGTGGAAACAAGGGTCGTGCAAAGAAGATTGCAAACCAATTCGACTTTTTCCTTTCCGAAGTACCTCACATGGGATTGATCGGTCGTTACCTTGGTACCGTTCTCGGACCACGAGGAAAGATGCCTCGTCCAGTTCCTCCAACTCTAGACCCAGGCGTCCTTGCAACTGGTCTGCGCACCACTGTTGTTGTCAAGTCCGGGGATAAGATGACGTTCCACGCTGTTATCGGAACCGTTGACCAATCGCAAGAGGAACTCCTTGCTAACGCCATGGAAGTCTACAACCGTGTTGTCGGACGTCTTGAGCGCGGTGCAGGCAACATTCGCTCCCTATTCGTTAAGACAACGATGGGACCAGCAACTCGAGTCGAGGTGGTTCTGTGATTCCAAAGGTCATGTCTTGGAAGCGTGACACTGTTGAGGATCTTCTCAACATCATCAACAGCGGAGAAACCCTCGCTGTTATCGACATTCACGGTGTCCCTGCTGATACCATGATTGGCATGCGTGCCGGCCTTCGTGAGAACATGGCTATCCGTGTTGCTAAGAAGCGTTTGATGCGTCTTGCTTGGGAACAAGCCGGCAAGGATCTTGATGTCCTTGAGGAGCTCTTCGATGGTGCTGTACAACCAGCCGTCGTATCAACCTCAGCATACAACTCCTTCGAGGTCTTCTCAGAATTGAAGAAGACCGAAGCTGGCCGTGCTGCAAAGCCTGGCGACGTTGCTCCAGTCGACATCATCGTCGAGAAGCAAGACACTGGTATGCCACCAGGTCCAATTGTTGGTGAGTTAAACTCCGTTGGAATCCCTGCAAAAATCATGGGTGGATCCGTCCACATTCAGAAGCAACATGTTGCTCTCAAGGCTGGAGAAGTCTTCGAAGGCGACCTTGGTATGCTCCTTGGACAAATTGGAATCAAGCCAATCGTCACTGGTCTGCGTCTCTGCGGTACCTACGAAGATGGCGTTGTTTTCTCACCGTCCACACTTGACATCGACTTCGAGCAATTCGAACAAGATCTCATTGGTATGGCTGCAGGTGGATTCAACCTCGCTTGCAACATCACGTGGTTCACATCACAAACCATGCCAACATTGCTCGCAAAGGCAAGCGGAGAAGCGCTTGCTGTTGCACTTGAGGCAGCGATCACAACCGCTGAAACCCTGCCTCACCTTCTCGGACGAGCCCACCGCAGTGCTATGGGTATTGCAGGCTCGCTTGACTCCTCCGCCCTTGACGACGAACTGGCTGCTATGCTTGGCGCTGCTGCTTCAGCAGCATCCGCTGCAGCCACTGTCGAAAGTGCGTCTGATGCCCCAGCCGAGGCAGAAGAGGAAGAAGAGGAAGAGGAAGAAGAGGGCGGCTTTGCCGGTCTCGGAGATCTCTTCGGCTGAAACAAACACAAAACATTGAGGTGAAATGAAATGGAATACGTTTATGCTGCTATGCTACTGCACGCTGCTGAAAAAGAAATGACCGAAGACAACATCACAGCCGTTCTCAAGGCTGCTGGTGTAGATGTTGACGCATCCCGAGTAAAGGCACTTGTTGCTTCTCTCGCTGGTGTCGACATCGCTGAAGCAATGACCCAAGCCGTCGCTGCTCCTGCCGCTGCTGCAGCTCCTGCTGCTGCTGGCGGTGACGCCCCTGCCGCTGCCGAAGAGGAAGAGGAAGAGGAAGAAGAGGAAGCTGGCGGTTTCGAAGGTCTTGGCTCTCTCTTTGGTTGAGTTCAAACCCAGAAACACATCGCTCTCGATCGTTGATGCCGAAGGCATCATCCGATTCCAAAGCGTTGCGTGAACTCAACCTGTGGAGGTCATCTCATCCTTGGATGAGATTCGCGCAGCGTAACACCAGCATCGCATGGTTCTTGCCGTAGTGATGGGTACGATGGACATGGTGCGAAGAAACAGTCTCGATATTGAGCTGAGTGTCGCCCCTGTTGATTGCATCCGATCGCTTCGAAAACTCTGTGAAGACAAAAACTGGTCTCTTGAACGACATGAGGGCGCACGCCTTGTCGATCGTTTTGCCATCATCATGCCGATGGCTCAATCCGCACGAACCCTTGGATTGAAAGTCCTCGATGGGCCTCTGATGGGACTTGAATTGACAGCATGGTCCGAGGTTCGAGGTTCAGCAGGAGCCGTCCATATCTGTTCATGGATTCTTCCTGGTGGTCCTCAACATCCAAAGATTCAGCATTTGCTGCAACATTGGGTTGCCAATCTCCCAAGATGTCCATGGAGATGGACGTTTGGAGAGCGATCCAAGATTGGATTCCTCCTTCCAACATGGAAGAAATCACGTCGCTCCTTTGAATCACTTGGCTTCAATACGGACAAAAACGCATGGCCATACGTTCCAACTTCAGAATGGATGAATCAAAATGAAGAAGAATAATCCACCGAAATACATAGAGGGTTCCACCTCTTCGCACACAACAGGAGGAGAATCGTATGGGCTTCATGGATGATATCAAAGAAGACCAATTGATGCAGATTCAGGCGCTATGTGTCGTCTTTTTCCTGCTTGCATTCCCTTCGTACTTCTTCCTCAAAGCTGCAGCAACAGATGAACCATCTGGGATGGGTGGAGTTGGTACATACACAGTCACTGGAGACCTTTCGTACATCGATTTTGACTCCGGTGAAGAAACGATTGCAGATGGTACTCCATTTGTTCTTGATTTGAACACCGATGCGCTAAGTTCAGAAGATCAAGGCAAGAATATTGTTGGTGTCCTCGTTTCAATGTCGTATGGCGAGGATGAAGAAACCGGTAATACGCCAGGTTGCATTGCTCTAGCTCCACAAAACGCCCCAGACACAATCACAGGAACTGCCACACATCTAGAATATTCGGGTACCGGAGATGGGCAAAATCAAGGAGGTGGCGGCTCCCACGACGTAACTGCTGAATGGTATAATTCGTCGATAATTGGGACTGAAGTAGAAGGCCTCTCTGAATCCGAAATAGCGGATCAACTCGACTCGAAAGGAGCAGGACTGGGAGACCACACAATCGAAATTTCAGTCACTGCAAACGCTGGAAATAGGCCTGGTTGTTCAAATTCAGATTCTGGAGAAACGGTCACCTACACAGTCCAACTTATCGTGCTTGATTACGAAATTACACCGTACTTCGAAATTGAAGATATTTAAGGTGAAAACGTGTCTCGAAAGCCATTCATTGCATTAGTTCTGCTGATGTTTTTGAGTGGCTGCACTGCCGAAGAAGAACAACTCATCGATGAGGGAGGGATTGAGGCTCCTCTTGCTACAGTTTTCCCAAATTGGTCGTCGACAGCTCACGATTCAAATGAAATGAACAATTCAATGTTTGAGAACGAATCGTACGTTGCTTACTTTTCTGCTCCGTGGTGCAATCATTGTGAAACCTCATTGGATGCTTATGATCAAGTCCTTCCTGAAGGTAAGATGATGATTTTCTCTTTCGAAACGGATGAAGATTACAGGGATATGAACGCGTGGCACAACAAGACCGAGACAAACCTCAATCGCACGATTGACCGCCCATTCATGTTGAATCCGCCGCTCGCTCAAGCAGTTGGGATGAACAGCCTCCCATTCGTATTATTCGTGAATCCTGATGGATTCGTGTATCATGTACAGGTTGGCAAGTTTACGGATCAGGATGCAATTTCCAACCTCTGGGAATCAACGCAATCTGCAACTGTGGATGAGGATGGCCGCTGGAACTAAGCGAGTAATTTCTCAATGTTGATGATTGGACTGATACGCTCGTCGATGAGAGCAAGCATCTCGTCAAGTTTTTCTTTATTCAATGCTTCAACGCGCATGACAAGAATGGGTTCCGTATTGGACTTACGAGCAAGATACCATCCTGTTTGTTCTCCATTCTCTGAGAATCGAACACGCACGCCATCGATGGTCGATGCTTCGAAATCTGAGAATGCGTTCTTGATGGCCTCCACTGTCTCCAACTTGTCTTCTTCTGCACATGGAACTTTGACCTCTCCGGTCGTTGGAAGGTTGGGTGCAAGTCGATTCAACTCTTCACTGAAGGTTGAATCTCTACGGGACCAGAGCTCGAGGAGTCGTGCAGCGTTGTACAAGGAGCAATCGAAGCCGTACCACCCACGATCGTTCATGAAAATATGGCCGCTCATTTCTGCAGCCATCAATGAGTCTGGATGTTCAGCAAGAACACGCTTCATGAACGAGTGCCCTGTTTTGGCCATCATTGGTCGGCCACCTGCTGAAAGGATGGCCTTTTCGACGTTCATGGAACATTTCACATCGTAGATGAGGAGGTCCTTTCCTTCCTCACTACCAACGACATCGTCTGCTAGTAAAGCGATGAGACGGTCCGGATAGACAAAGTCCCCTTTCTCATCAACAGCTCCGATTCTGTCTCCATCGCCATCAGCACCAAGACCGAGTTCACATCCATGATCAACGACTGCTTTTGCGAGGTCAACCATGTTGTATTCTCGAGTTGGATCAGCACCGTGGTTTGGTTCGGTGTTGTCCCAGTCGCAGTAGAGATCAATGTGTTCTGCCCCGATCATATCGAGCATTTTCGTCATAGCAGGGCCAGGGACTGCATTACCACAATCAACAGCGACCTTGACCGGTCGTGCCAACGTTCCTGTTGAGTCAACTATGGCTTGGAGATACGCATCCTCATGTGGGTGGTCGATGTGTTTGCCTTGCCCTTCACGGAAGTTTCCATCGAGAAAGACATGCTTCAATTCTTGAATCTCTTCGCCTGCAAGCGGCAATGTTCCTCGACACATCTTGAATCCGTTGTGTGTTGGCATCGGTAGGTGAGATGCAGTGACCATGACGCCTCCATCGACGGGTAGTGTCCAACATGCGTGATAGACGCATCCGGTTGAAACGATACCGAGATCGAGTACCCGAACGCCAGAATCGACAAGTCCCTGAATCAGATTCGACGCATAGCCTGGGCTTGATTCGCGAATGTCTCTCCCAACAGCATAGGAATCGCATTCAAGATAGGTCGCAAGTGCGCGTCCAAGTCGATAAGCGAATTCATCGCTCAATTCATCGCCCGATAATCCACGAATATCGTAGGCTTTGAAACAAGAGACTGGCCACTGTGACATAGTTGCCCGTTGTACAAGTTACATTCAAGCGTTTTGAGTGCAGGATTCGGGTTTCTCATCTTCGTAGGAAGTTGAAACAACGCTGTACTCGTATGTGTTTTCTACTACTGAGGTTCGTAGCAATAGTACGCATTGGTCTTCACTTATTTCTTGTTCAACATCGTTGATGAGAATTGACTGCCAATGCCACCACATTCCGTTTTCGTCTTCTGTCATAGTGAACTTGACATTTTGAACAATCAATTGCGAAGAAACCTGTTGACTAGAATCAATGTAGTTCAACTGTGAAACAAGTGTTAAGCCATCCCCGTCGGTTGTCCACGTGGTTTGCATTTGAATTTCATGAATCATCTCTCCATCACCAACAAAGTTGAGAATTTCTCCATCCGCTTTCATCCATTTCCCTTCGACCGGATCAACGGGTTCTGGAATCATAAATATCAACGTAAATGCAAATATAATAAACAGACCAACTGATATCGAATATGCAGTCTGCCTTTGCAGTAATACTTCCTTACTTTTCTTGTAAAATGGATGGCTCTTTAGATCTTGAACCACTTCCGTGAACTGTTTCTTCCTGGGTAGAGGTGCATAATACAAGTCATAACCAGATGGTTTTGCTTCCTCTGGCAGATCCTGTGGATGCTGATTCTCGACACTTTCAAGATTCAATTTGAACTCTCCATTTCAGTCAAACTTAGACCTACTATTTGCGGCGAAAACGACACTATTCTTTAATTTTCGTATGCCCTAAAAATCGGAAGTTCTAAACTTAGTACGAATCTGGAACAGATGATTCAGATGCGAGTTGCTCATGTTTTCTCCCTTCTTCTGGCGATTTTCCTTGTTCTGTCAGCCTCTTCGGTTCAATTTGCACTCGAGGATGAAAGCACATCGGATTACGAACCAACTTCTGGCCGTGACGACGATGATTATTGCGAACAATATGAAGACGACGAACAAGGTTGCATCAACGATCCTCTTTGCAATCCAGAGTACGAAGATGAAGAAGACGATGACGATTACGGAGAATACGATGATTGTGAGGATGCAGATGATTCCAACGATAGCGACACAAGCGACAGCAGCGATAGCAGCGATAGCAGTGATTCATCAGATGGCAACGGCAACTCAGGCGGAAACGGTGGTTCTGGAAACAACGATAACCAAGTTGTTGACACAGATGGTGATGGAATAAACGATGAAGCGGATGACGACGACGATGGCGATGGTTACAACGACATCCATGATGCGTTTCCGTTGGATCCATCAGAACACAACGACAACGATGGTGATGGAACCGGTGACAATGCAGATGACGACGATGATAATGATGGTGTGAAGGATAATGCGGATGCCTTCCCATTCGATGACCGGGAACAATTCAATTTCGATGGAGATAACATGGGCGATAATGCAGATCCGGATGACGATAATGATGGAGTCAACGATTTTGAGGATGCTTTTCAGTTCGATGCCTCTGAACAATACGATCATGATCAGGACGGAATCGGTGATAATGCGGACCTGGATGATGACAATGATGGATACGCAGATTTGAACGACGCCTTTCCGTTTGATTCCACTGAACACAACGACAACGATGGCGATGGCATCGGTGACAACGCCGATACTGACGACGATAACGATGGCATACCCGACACTGAAGACACCGATACTGAAGAACTCGACATCAAGCCAGATTTTGACAACGACGGGTCGCCTGATGACGAAGATGCCGACGATGACAACGACGGTGTTCCTGACGACCAAGACGCATTTCCTTTTGACACAACTGAAAGCTCAAATTACGACGGGGATTCAATCGGTGATAATGCAGATACCGATGACGATAACGATGGATATGCCGATGTCAACGATACATTCCCATTCAATGCTCTAGAGTGGTCCGACAACGACAACGATGGTATCGGCGATAACGAAGATACAGATGATGACAATGATGGAATACTCGACGAAGATGATGCTTTTCCAATGGATTCTTTTTCATCCACAGATTTCGATTTAGATGGTATTCCAGACGAGTTTGATATGGATGATGACGGAGATGGTGTGCCTGATCTTTCTGATACATTCCCTCTCAACCCAAGCGAGTCGAAAGATACTGATGGAGATGGAATGGGGGACAACAGTGATCCAGATGACGACAATGACGGATTCCTCGACATTATCGACGCCAACCCAAAGTACCCAGGATTCTACCTTGATCCTGCCCTTGCTGGTTCTCAGCCCTCATCTGCCGATGATTCTGGTACGACTTTTGTTGGTGGTATAGCCGTACTGCTTTTGTTTACAACGACCATTGCAATGGCACTCATTTTCGGAGCGAGGAAATTTATGCCCTCTAAAAAAGAAGATATTGCTATCGAATCAACAAGAATTGATACGACTGGTGAGGTGGAAATACAATGAGTACAATGCAGAAAATTTTGGATTTAGATTTGAGGAAGATTCTCAACCCTCGCACATGGTTGTTGATTGTCTTGGTGTCGCACACGATTATTGCTACAATCGTCCCACTGTTAACTTCAGAACCCGAAAGTAACGAATTTCTTGCAGCCTCTTATGGGCTGGTCATTTCAGTTGTACTCGCCTCTGTTTACTTCATTCCCAGTGGTCAAGAACAAGCCCGAATGACTGCGTTGATCGGTGGATCTGTGTTGTTGTGGATTCTTGTAAACCTCATTGCTGATTCAGGGAACAATTTTGATCTAAGTGTCAATCTTGAGCCGCCATTTTTGTACAAGTTCGACTTTGATTTGAGCCTCACACCTCCAATATTGCTCTGGGCATTTTTGTCACTAAGCGGTCTTGTGTACTGGAATTGTGAGTCTCATCAAAAAACCGATAAACACGAAGAGGTTTGAGTAAAATGAACAATTACATTCCAGGCACCATCAGTGGCATCATTCTCTTTCAAACAGCCATTATTGCCCCGGTGCTGTTCAGGAACTTAGATATCAACGATTTCGGAAAGGTAATCAGAATAATTTGGCCGAAATTCTTCGCAATCATTGCAGCCCTTGCAGCAGTTTCGATTGGTTTGACATATTCTGAAGGTGGTTCGACGATACAGATTGGGATCACTGTATTTACTTGCATTGCAAGTGCAATCTGTTACTTGATTATTCCCGCAACAAATCGGGCGTCAGATATTGGAGACAAGAAGAAATTTGATTTGCTTCACAAAGTCAGTGTTTACTCTACTGTATTGATGCTTATTGCTAACATAGCCTACCCTTTTGTTTGAGATTGATATGAGAATAATCGCCCTTGTTGGCATTGCAATTTTCGTTGCAATATCTTGTGGGTTGTTTGTCGATTCCTCGATCCAATCCGATGAATCAGAGTCGACGTCTGGGAAATATGTTGGAGCAAGCTTGCTGTTTGTTGCCTGCTCGGGGTGGGCATATTTCGTGGGTTTGATTTCTTATGGCGTGTTTATGATCGCCAAGCGAACAAAACAGAATCATGATATGGTAAAAGAAGGTCAACTGGTCTGCAAGCTTAAGCATTAAGTCGATACGAAGTAGCGAAGAGCCCCGATTACGATTAGAGCAATCAACACGTGCAGCAAACTATCGAAATACATCCCTAAAACGATAACAACCAGGGTGAAGACGAACATTTGCTTGGAAAATGTTTGCCATGTGAGGAGTCCTTTGGGAGGTTCCTCAAGATAAGGTGATCCAGGCATGCTTGGTCCTCAAGATGTAACGCCTTGAACAACGATCTCGACAAGAGCACCTTTCGGTAATCCTCCTGCTTCAAATGCAGCTCGTGCTGGAGGCATATCCATGTCTGCGACCCATGCCCCATAGACTTCGTTCATCGTTCCATAATCCTCGATGGAATCGAGAAGGACCTGTGCAAAGCAAATATCGTTCTTGCTAAGGCCACCAGCCTCCAAGAGAGCATCGATTTTAGCAAGGGCCCCCATGGTCTGGGACTTGATATCGAGGGCACCGTCGATGGCAATTTGTCCAGACAGCCAGAAGTGCTGACCATGTCGTATTCCTGGTGTGTAAGGCGCATATGTTACGATTCCATCGAGTGAGATTGCTTCTTTCATGAAGGTGCTAATCCTTGAATGCTCATGAACATTAACCACGAGCCACTGGGCGTTGTATGCGCACATGTTGGGTTTTGGACCATCCAGCACATGTGCGGTTGCTAGCTCCCTTTATTCGAAGCGGAACAACATCGGATGTTTTGATTGTAACAGATCGAGTGGAGGTACGACAACTGTTGGATTCTTCAGAGGGTGTCTTACCGAAACGTCAACAACTTTCGCTTGAGCGTCCAATCGGTCCAAAACGAGCACGAGTGGCATGGAAGCGTATGCGAATCGCACGTCGATTTCTCAAGGAAGCCCAACAATCAGGTGGACGATTTGATCGAATCATCGCTGTTGGAGCTCCGTTGGAATTACGAGTTGCAAAGCGTTTGAAGATTCCCAAGCGGTGGTACATTTCGGATACCGAGGTGAATCATCTCGCACATCGTTTGGCAGTGAATGCTGCAACCGATGTCATGGTTCCAACACATTGGAACGCTTCGATCGATGGAGGGTGGCTTGAACGATTCCAGAAGAAGGGTGCAAGAATCCATCGTTTGGATGGATTGCATGGAATGGTCCATCTTCGCCCTCAATTACGTCCAAAACAAGTGGCAACCATCCCGAAAATTGCTGTACGTCGATTGCTAGGTGATGGTGTTCATGATGCTGGTGAGCTTCTGTCAATTCCAGATTCATTGTTGGACGGAATCGATTCGACGCAAGCGGATGAGAGTCTCTACGCTGGAGATGCGTGGGAGTTTACGTCCATGCTTTCGATGCAGGACGGTGTCATTTCACAATCCGTCACCGTTGCCAGTGAGGCTGTCTTGATGGGAGTTCCAACACTCCTCGTAAGCGATGCAGAACGTGGATTCCTCAAACGATTGGAAGCGGATGGGTATCCATTGTTTCGACTAAGGACGGGTGATAATGTCGAAGAAATCCATGCTCAATTCTTGGCAGGACTGCATCTAACTGATGCACTCGAGCTTCCAGAATGGCCGAATACACGTCAGCAATTTGCTGAGTTCATTGGCTCTGAATTGATTGATTGAGCCAAGCCTCAACAATTTCACCATGATCGCCAGCGAGCACAAGTCTGCCTTCGAGAATGTCTGAAATGGGCCAGAACTGCGCATCTTGTGCATCATCGCCTCCAACTGGATGACCAGTGGCCTCCACTTCGTAGACGATGCTAACGATGTGCTTCCTTGGATCACGAGCAGGATCACCCATCACCATCAGAAGTTGTGGGTTTGTTCCATCGAGCCCTGCTTCTTCTTTCAATTCGCGAAGAACGGCTTCTTCAGGTCGCTCACCTTGATCAACAAAACCACCTGGAAGGACCCATGAGCCTGCAGATGGAGGAAATTTCCTTTGAACAAGAAGTATGGAATCGCCCTGACGAACGCATGCATCCACAGCCAATGCTGGGTTGAGATAGCCTTGGCATTCATCGCACTGTGCCATATCATTCACCAAATCGTCGCTTTCGCATTTGATAGGTTTGAACTGCCTTGAGAAGGTCTTTCTTCTTGAATGAAGGCCAGAACACGTCGGTAAAGTACAGTTCAGAGTACGCCATTTGCCACAACAAGAAATTGCTAATTCGCTCCTCACCACTGGTCCGAATAACGAGGTCAGGGTCTGGCATATCTGCCGTGTAGAGATGCTCTGAAACCGTTTGTTCTGTGATTTGTTCGAGGGTTAAATCGCCAGATTTGTGAAGTTCAGCAATGTTTTGAATGGCATGAATCAACTCCTCTCGAGCACCGTATGCGAGACATACAGTGAACACGAAATCGTTGTATTCAGCAGTTTTTGATTCGGCATAATCGATGGCATCGTTGACATGTTGAGGGAGAAGTTCCCTTCGCCCAATGATTTGCACTCGGACATTGTTCTCGTGAATTCGTGGATCTTCAGCAATCGATTTCAGCCCCTCAACATAGAGCTTGAACAGCGTGTCGAGTTCTGCTTCAGGACGGTTCAGATTCTCGGTTGAAAGTGCATAGACAGTGAACCATGGAATGCCGAGTTCTAAGACCCAATCTAGTACCGCTTCGAGTCGTTGCTTACCAATTCGGTGTCCAACGTGTGTGGCAAGATTCGATCGCCAAGCAAACCGGCGATTCCCATCCATGATAATGGCGAGGTGCTGCGGTTGAATCTCATGCTCGAGAACTTCGCGAAGGAGTTTTGCCTCAACCGCTTGGCCGAGAACGTCACCCATCTTTTCGCTGATTCCCATGGCCGTCCCAACTCTTCCAAACGGTTCTCTTGTTTCATTGCATCCCTTTGACAACAAAGACACATTGAATGGGAAGGGCCGGTGTGGATTGTTCATGGAGGACGAGTTGTGGTGGCCTCAAGGCATTGCCCTCTCCTCCATGGCTGAAGCCATTGAAGCTGGCCAACTTGAAACAAAATGGGGCGCTGTATCGTGCTGGGATGTCCAAGAAAGCTTCCAGTCTGACTGGTGGACCTCATCAAAAAACGATTCATGGGGTGTTTTCGGTGACATCAAACCATCAACCATTGAGGTGGTTCAAACGGATGGAAATCGAACGCTTTTGCTTCTTGATTCGTTGTACATTGCCCTTGCTTACTCTGTCCCAACGAGCAATCGAACGTCTTCCTTGCATCAGAACAAGGACATCCATTCAAGACTTCAATCGACCAATCTCCACCTTCCAATTGGTGGCATGTTGCTCGATGGCAAGGATGCATTGGTGGTCTTTCCCGCAGGAAATTTGACGGAATCATCACCTGAGTGGCTCGGCCAAACACTTGGTGAAATCCAGAATATGTTGGCTCCACTGTCCAGTCCAAACGATCAGAAACGTTGGAATCAACGATTGAAGGATCTCGAAGATGTACTGAAACCGAATACGTTGTGGAGAGCACCTCATACATCTGCTACGAAGGGTATTCCATCCGTTCGAATTCATCCGAATTACATCCTTGAAGTCGAAGGTGAACATCGCGCATTACCATTGAATCAAACCATCAGCGAAGCGCTCCTTTGTGGTACGGAGCGGCTTCCAGGGATTGCAGAGTTCATACAATTGGAGGGGCGAGTTGTTGAGGAGAAGGGATACAAGCCTGAGCAAATTGAGGTTCTCTTTGAGAACTGGAAGCGTTGCGTTCCAGCCTCTTGGACAAGCCGCAAAGCACTCTCAACCGTACTTGGTGGTGCATGGATTTGGAGATATTACGACGTTCTCGTCGTTACTGCTGAATCGGTGTTGTACGGAGATGAGGCTCGATATGACTCTTCACAAAAGTGGCTGAAAGACGTCTCACGTTTGCAGGCTCATCTCGGCGTCTTACGTGTTTGGAAGAGCGGAGTATGGGTTGGAATTACGACGATGGTTGTTGCCTATTATGCATGGCAACTCGAGACGTTATCAACAATTAATTCGGTTGGTCTTGCCGTTCTCGGTTCAATCATTTCGATCGGTTCGAACCTCTTGTATTGGAAGAAAGATCCGCCAGCGTTCTGATCAGCGTTGTTGACGGATTCGACCGTCATAGAACGAGAGACCGAGTTCTTTTGCCAATTCCATCAAATCGAGAATGAGTGCTTCACGAGCTTTACGTTCTGCAATTGAGGAATCCACGTTCCAGTACAAATTCAATTCAATATCGATTGATTGAGCAGAAATCGTATTGATGCTACACCACGATGCATCTTCCTTGGTTGTTGAATCATGATTGTGAATCAAAGCGAGGGAACGTTGGCAGAACGATTCGACTTTTTCAGGGTCCGAATTGATGTCGAGGTGAACCATCGATTGCCATCGACGCCATCGTCGCTTGCCCCAGTTTTCAACGGGTATGTTGACAAGATTGGCGTTTGGAATGGTGATGATGGTATCCAAGGACGTCCGCACCAATGTCGTTCGGAGATTGATTTCAATCACTTCACCTTCCGATGTACCAATAACAACCCAGTCTCCGACTTTGAAGGGACGATCGAGTAGGACCGTAATAGCGCCAAAGAAGTTGGAAATACTGTCTTTTGCAGCCAGTGCAAATGCCAATCCTGAGATTCCAAGTCCAGCAAGGAGTGACGTTAGTTCGAATCCGAGTGCATCGGCGATGAAAATAGCGCCCACGAAGATGATGATGAAACGAAGAACGCTTTCGAGGGCTGAAATGAGCGTCTTTTCAGTTCCATCGAGTTCGTCGTCCTTGTCGAGGAATCGAACGACATCGTAGACCAGGCTTACCAGACGGAAGGCCCATACCACGATCGAAATGACCAGTAGGAATTGGAGAACATCCGGGATGTATTCTGCCCAGGACGGCATCAAAATGTTCTCATTGTCTGCTTGTTCACGGACCAACAAATCGATGGTAACGAAGGAAAATGCATATGCTCCAACGCTGCCCAAAGCCTTGTCGCCTTTCTTCACTGTCTTTTGCCGAATCGTGTCGTTGCGTACAATGACGCCAAAAAAGCCGTGAGAAAGATTGCTCACAATCAACCGAAGAATCACAGAAACAACGAGAATTGCTCCGAGAACGATGAGAGTTGATTGGGAGAATCCAAGCATTTCTCCGCTTTCGTAAGTCAAATTATCGTACAGGCCCATGTGCTTTCGTGTAACCTTTTCTTCAAGATTTTTTCCTATGATTCAGAACCGTCACCGCGAGGGTTTCAAGTGTGGGAAGCAACTGGGTTGAATGATAGCATGTCGTCCAAACGCCGTCAACGCTCAGCCATCGTCGCGATTTTCCTTCTCATGATGCCTTTGATGCTTACTTCGGTGTCATCGACTGTGGCGACATCGTTTGAAGAAAATGAATCTGGAAACACTCCAGAGGGTATTTGGAGCGATGATTATGCAAATCACGTTCACCCTTGGGGTGGCGACGACCGTGCTCAATTCAAGCAGTATCACGATTATGACAGCATGCGGCAGCGAATGCTCCAACTCGCAGAACAATCCTATTCCTATCAAGGACAGGATGTGGAAATCATGTCCTTCCATGAAGGATTGAACGGTGGCATCAATGCACGTGGCGTTGAAATGACAGCAGATAGTTACAAAGGTTGGCACTACAGCCACCCATCTCCTTGGATGAAAATCACCGGTGGTGGTGAAGAACTTGAGGGAGTTTATGGCGGAGAATGCAACGCCTTCGTTGGTGACTGCGGCAACTACGAAGACATACCGGATGTCCAAATGGTCGGGAATTTCCACGCTCGTGAATGGATGTCGTATGAGGTTCCTATGATGTTCCTCGAAATGCTTGCCCATTACTACGGATCTGTCGGCGTCGATAACGACGGTGATGGATTGATTGACGAAGATCCTTGGGGCGATTCAAATGGCGATGGAATTCTCGATGACGATGGCGATTGTCTGTCTCTTGCAGCCGAATACCAAGACTCGAA
>CALDQY010000158.1 GCA_937911445.1 uncultured Rhodobiaceae bacterium
CACCGTCCTGCCCCTCGAGAATCAGTAGATGCTTCCAGACATTTGATTCTAGAAGCATTGCTGCTGCTTCAGCACCCGTTGTTGCGCCAAGTCGTCTTCGCATAAGTTCCAACCCCTTCGATTGAAACAAGACCCAATCAACGCCTTGGGTACGATGGAGTCCCGTCAACTTAGGATCTGCAATGATGGGAACATTGTGTTTCTTCGCAGCGGCTATAAGTCGTTCAGCTCCAGCATCATCGAGAACACCTAATCCATAATCGGACAAGATGAGGCAAGATGAGTTGGGAATTGATTCAATCGTACGATCAATGAGGTTTGTCGACGCTGTGGATGGAATTGGTTCGTCGTCTTCAATGTCCCATCGAAGCAGTAGTTGCTCTCCTTTGACCAAACCCTCGCGTGCACCCAAAAGCCTTGTTTTCACAGTGGTTGTACGTTCTTCAAGTACTGCAATTCCAGATGTTTCTACGCCTTCTTCTTCAAGCATTTCTAAGATGGCTAGTCCTGACTCGTCATCGCCGACGACACCATGCAGGTGACTCTTCAATCCGAGGGAATCGAGACCACGGGCGACGTGAGCGGCAGCTCCTACATCCACATCCCGTGAAATTTCCTTGAGGACTGGAACTGGGGCGCGAGAATTGAGGTTGTTCGCAAAACCATGGATGTAGCAATCCATCATGATGTCCCCTACGAGGAGAACTTTTGCTGGTTTGATGTCCTTCAGCCCCCGTTCAAGTTTCTTCAAAGCATCGTGAATTTTCACATCGTCATCGCTCATTCCCATATTTATCCCTCTCTTTTATCTTGCAATTCTGCCAGTAGCATGGCATGTTCTTGATCCGAAATACCGGTTTTCACCCGCAATGTTTCGAGCATTGCAGCCTCATCGTTTGTGATGATTCCATCGATCATTGCAGTCTTGAGGACAGAACTGTATGCTTCGAGTTCAGGTGAAATGTATGGCTGCTCCAATGCTTCTCTGAGCATCCGTTCGTGGGTTTCTGAATCGATATCGAATGCAATTTGAACCGTTCGAAGAAGTGCTTCCTCTTCTTCATGAATCACACCATCGACCAATGCTTGCCGTAGCATCTCGAGATAGATTTCTTCTGGGGGTGGTGCATTGATTTCTCGACGTGCTTCATTGGATAACCGTCGAACTCGATCTGGATGCATTCCAAGAAAATCGACGACTTCATTGAGTAAAAGTTGTTCGTCTTTGGTGATACGACCATCTTGCCAAGCCCTTGCAAACATACGGCGGACAAGTGCTTCACCGGCCTGTGCATCCAGTGAAGCAGAACCTTCTGGGTGGGATACTGGAGACATGACCGGCTCCGAATGCACTTTCATATGTTCATCAATATGGGCGAGCGATTCGAGTGTCTTCTCTGAACTCTTGAGAAGAGATTCCAACAACACTGTTGTTCCATCCGAATGCACTGGTACAGCTTTAATTCTGTTGAGGATGGAGAGTGCTCGTTCACGACCATCAGGTGTCAATGAGTAAACACGCCGTCGTTGTCGAGCACCGGGTACATGACGACTGGTTGTGTTGAGGAAATCTTGCTCCTGCAAACGTTTTAACGTCCTTGGAACGTGTTTACGTTGCACATGAACAGCCGCTGAGATGCCTGCTTGGGTGAGTTCCATCGGAGCCTCCCAATTGTTTTCTGGCAGTTGATTATCGAGGAGATGGAGCAATGTCCGTTCTTCAGTGGTAAGTGTTCCTAAGAACCCGCTAACCATACTGCTCCCCGTTTGGTTTGTCTTCATGGTAGTCCTTAGGACAATCGGTCATCGACGCAACAATATGTGGGTAACTCGAGGGTCGTTCATGGTGCGGCAGCGTCGAAAGTTCAAGCCAAGGGTGAGGACGACGCGCTCTCTCGATTTGGACAACATTGGTTCGGATCATACACAAAAAATTCAACCACCGATAACCTTTGGGGATATGTGGAAAATCGAACCACCACTTTCGACCCGTTTGTATGAGAAAAGTGCACTCGGGCATCGTCTCGAGGATGGATCAATTGCATTAACCGCCTCAGAAGTCCTGTTTTGTCATTGGCATCGACACGTTCCACTACCCAATGCATCATGGCTTAAATCAGAACTCAAGAAGAACCCACGCCTCATTTATGAAGCCATCATACTGGATGTTGGCCGCAATGGTGGAGAAATGATTGTACCCTCCATTCATCGACCAGATATAGGACAGCTCTCTTGGGCTATCCGTTGGCATCGTGACCGGAATCATCTCAAAGATGACCCCCAATCCTCTGTTTCAATCGCAACCACACACGACGCTCTCGATTGGAACAACCTGCTCGTCTGGTGCCGCCAGTCCAAAGAAATGAACATCGATTCGGAGTTGTTTGTAATTGATGATGAATTGGATGTGACAATGTACAAAATCGATTTCATCAATCCAAGTGGAGATCTGGTCCCTTGGGATGGTTTGAGAGCGTCAGACAAGACAAACTTCCTCAACCAATGGAACAACCGAACGCTCACGGAATCAGGAAGTTATGTTGGTCTGGATACACCATGGAATTGGCAGCAGATTGGTGTTGAGCACATGTCTGGAAGAGTTTTAAGAAAGGAAGAGGATTCTTTTATTGAGCAAATCATAGTAGAAAAAACGCCACCTTCTGAAGAGTCTCGTCTGATGAACGATCTTCTGAGTCGTGGGTTGTTGCTCCGACCGGGGTTCAAGTATGGATGTCGTTGGAGAGTGTACGATGGAGACCTCAACGAATCACATGCTCCATGGTTGATTCAACCGCACAAAGAGGCAGCAACAACATGGGAAGGCGTATGTTTGAGTGTTCGACTTGCTGAAGGTGTTCACAAACAGTGGGTTTGCGCCATTCTAGAGGGAGATGCATGGAAGTACCTAAGGATTCAAAGATGGTCACCAGGTAAGAATTCCTCGGCTTCGTGAAATTCCCTTTGCTCAGGTTCTTTTTTTGTTGATGCGTGTTGAAACAGAGAGGTAGCAAACCACACGGTGAATATGAGGAAGAAGAGCGTAAGGACGAACGATTGATCACCAATGATTGGTAATCGATCATCTTGAACTGCCTTGAGTTCAACATCGATTGTCCATGATTCACCGTTGAAGGATTGGAGATGAACAGTTCCCATCACATACATGTTGTCTTGAAGGAGTCCTTGTGGATCAATGTTCAAGACAATGGTCCCATTGCCATTCTCAATCACTACAGTTGGTTCTGCTGTGGCGATGCGTGACAGAGGTCCCTCGATTTCAATCGTGTATTCTGCAGAGCCTATTCCTTCGCCTATGTACGGTATGCTGAGTGAGCTTGTTTCAACCACAGGTATTGTCGTCTCCAAAAGCATACTGATTGGGAGCGGAATCGAGCCAAGTGTTGTTATTGGAGTTTGTACATCGAAGACATCATCTCCACACTGTATGGTGCCAGTGAACGTGGCTGTCGAATCAATCATACCGGCTTCAGAGAATGTCCCATAATGTTTCGAGCCGATTGCTGAATCGTTAGTAAACAAGACTTGACGGCCATCGCTACCATCGAGCGTGCCCCAGCATGGTTCCATTGAATCACTCGAAGTTTGCTCAAACACAAGTGGGTCTCCTTGGAGGAGTGTTGTACCAAAATCATTGAAATCAATACGTGCTGACGGTGAGCAATTTGTGGAATGAAATTCGAGATTCCATTGTCCTTGATTTTCAACAACTCGGGCGTGCCACGGAACGAGGATACCATCGTGGTCGCGTATCAGAATTCCACGTTCTCCAAATTCATCTCCTGGTTGAAATAAATCACTCGCAACACCATCGTTAACGCCGCGTAACTGTTCTTGATTGCCATCTGCCTCAATCGTCTTGAGGTATGGTCTTCGTTGATCGATGTTCATCGCATTGTGTGATGAATCGCCAGCAGCAAAGTCTTCGTAGAGGACGAGAACACCTTCGCCTGGCAACGATGCATCATACCCTTGCTGTACCCGTTTCTCAATCCAGATGAATTCATCATTTGATACCTGTATTCGAATCCTATCGCCTCCATTGGTTCGATCCTCCAATGCAATGACTGGACCAATGCAAGGGCTCGGTGAGCCAGATGGCCATTCAAGGGAAACTTCCCGCGTTGCTCCGTGACCGATTGCCGCCATCGTGGGGCCAGTTGGCAAAGATGGGGTGTCACCTCCTCCATTCCAATTACCGCTCGCCATGATGTCCCAAACACCGATACCTTTCCATGAACCTGAGTATCCTGAATCGTGAACAGGATAAAGGTCGTATGCTCCGAATTGATGCATCATTTCGTGCAGAATCGTTCCAAATCCATTGATTCCATGTCGCATGGACGACATTGTGTAGTGTTCAAATGTAACACCTCCACTTTTGAGTGGCTCTGAGAACGATGTGAAATGC
>CALDQY010000159.1 GCA_937911445.1 uncultured Rhodobiaceae bacterium
AGCAGGAGGTAAACCAGCAGGTGGAAGCCCAGCAGGAGGTAAACCAGCAGGTACCGATGCCATTGGAAGGGGCATATCCATCGATTGAGCAAGTGCTGCGGCGATTTCATCTTGTGAAACTTCGCCTGATGCCATATCATTGACAGAGTGGCTGATGTCGAGAGCTTCATCACGTCGTGTTCCGAGATGGTCTGGGTTTGTATGAGCATCAGGGGAGACAAGGTCGGTGCTAGAGTCGTTTACTTTCGCTGAGGATTTCAGTCGACGGGCTCCGACAACCATGGCAACCGCTACTGCTGCCAGTAACGGATATGCGATCCATGGCGACATATTGAGCAGCCCACCTGAAGATTGTTGGGCGCTCACGCTCGTATCTGCTGCGAATTCGACAATGACGTTTGAATCAGATGTGAATACAATAACGAGTTGGTAGCGACCGTCTTTTGCATCTGAATCAGGCATGACCTTACCGACAACATCGATGCTTTGACCAACACCGAGGTCGGTGATGGATGATGGAGACACGGTAACCTTTCGATCGGAAAGTATCATGCCTTCAGAGTCACGAACTTCAGCCCGTAGTGTACCACTTAGCGGTTGATTCCCTTCGTTTACGAGGGTGAAGGTTTGCTTTGCAGAACCGTCACGTGGGATGAAGAGCAGTGGGGCAGTGGATGCATCGGTTGAAATCCCTGCAAAATCGCTTTGTGGCACTTCAACTCTGAGAATCAATTCGCTCGTAACGAAACGACCATTGTTGCTTGCATTGACATAAAGTGGGAGATCGAAGCCAGTGCCCGCATCGGTTTGGTTCGGTGGAAGGATGGCCACAACAACATTGGCTTGAGAAAGAACACTAACAGAGGATGGTGGATTAGCATAATTGACCGTCCATCCATCTGGAGCAAGCCCGTAACTCCATTCCAAGTCAAGGTCAGCATTGCCTGTGTTGAGAACCTTGAGTTCAACGAATGTGAAATTTTCACCAACAACAGCAGAGACGATTCCTTCTTCTGTTTGCTCGAGTTGTACATCGAGGTTGTCCGATACAACCAGAGAAGTTGTGTTGAGTGTAAACGACTGGGCACTGTGCTCAACACGAAGAGTGTAGGTGTTTGAGTTTCCTTCACGGGCAGTTTCGGGCACAAGAAGCATTAGCTGTACATCTGCTGATTGTCCGGCTTGTAAGTTCAAGTTGAGATTGGTTGAACTCGTTTGGTCAAGATACGACATTTGAGCAGCCCACGAAGGGTTGCCTCTCTCAAGCGTCACTGTGAAGCCCATCTCTGTGTTTCCATCGTTGCTGATTGTGTGATTGTAGTAGACGACGTCTCCTGTGTTGGCATAGACAGGCGCTGCGAGTGCACCCGGGCCGATGGCACCGGACGGACCGTAAAGATCGGATTTGAAGGAGCGTAGCTCCGAAACTGCAACATCGACAACCTCGATATGGTTCAACGTTGGATCGGTTGGCGACGTCACAACACACGTGATTTGATCGGTGGAACCTGCTGCCGGTTGGCCATTCGAAACACCCGGGACGAACACGTTCACATCCATCGACAGGTCTTGCAAAATATTCAGTGGTTCAAACTCCAGTGTGGAGGAATTGGAGTTTCCGAGCATAATCTGCCATTGTGAAGCCGATGTGCACGACATTGTGTATTGTGCTGCTGAGTTGCCAGTGTTACGTACACCAATCGAGAAGCCGGTGCTTTCACCAGGTTGTGCTTCTACACCTACGGTTCCTGATGGAACAACATCAACCGAGTCGACTTGTTCGATGGTGAAGGTCAGTCGTTGCGTATGCGATACTGTCGGCTGATTTTGGTAACGAGCGGTCACGTCGACAACAAAGGTTCCTGCACGAGCAAATCGGTCTGTCGAACCATCAAGTACTGCAGAAAGATCTTCCAAATCCAATAGGAGATACACTGTGTCGTTTTCCGTTCCTTGGCCACTCAATGTGAATGGTCCGGATTCGTTCACTGTACGAGACCATTGGTCTTCTGGGCTGTTGAGAATCGCAGGATAAATCAGGTCTGGTTCTTGGACACCTGAGACTGTCAAACTGACAGGGCGTTCTCCAGTACCCTCGTGCATGACAACGAACGGAAGCGAGAGACCTGTTTCATTTCGAACGTCCATTTCGACAGTTGCAGCAGCGTCTCTGTCAGCCGTTGATTGAGGGATAGTACCATCCTCATTCAGGAAGACCACCCTCAATCCTTGGGCTGTAACCTCAATATCCACATCAAGGACGTTGTTGTTTGTACCACTCACGCCGTCGTTTAACTCAGGAACCTCGTTGTTCACATCGAGAGTGAGTCGGAGCGTATGAATACCTGTTGTACCGAAACTCGTAAAGAAGGAAACAGAATCGAGTTCGCCACCTTCAAGTGAAGAACGTGTTGAAGTATAGATCGTGTTTCCTTCTGTCACATCTTCTACTTGGACAAAGTATGAACCAGAGGCAAGCGTTCCTTGATTGTGCCAAGCGAGGGATACAGAGACCAAGTCTCCGACGAGCGGAGTGAAGGAAGATGGAAGAATACTGTTTCCAAAAGTCGTCAAATCTGCCTTAGGGATGAGTGTGGCGTCTGCTGCTAAAACAACACTGAATCGTTGGTCACTTCCACCTCGATGTTCGACCATAATCATCCATTCACCGGTTTGCGTGCTTGTGCCGGCTGGAAGACGGATGCGTTCGATGTTGTTGAGATCGTCAGCAGATCCTCCCGAAACTGAAGCCCCGCTGACGAAGTTGTTACCGAGGTATGTCGTACCATCAGGTGCTAGAAGAACGAGGTCGAGATCGTTCATGAGCCTGGATTCGGATTGCGGTGCGTTTGCGCTCCCTTCAACATCGCTCCAAGCAAGCGTGAGATCGACACCTTTTGATGCATCCATGTCAAAAGAATACAGCATTGAAAATCCTGCACGAAGTTCGCGAGCGTCATCGTGAAACACGTCCATGTCAAGGCCATTGCTGTCACTTGGAGCAAGACTGTTTTCGAGATCGATTTGTCCCCAGCCTTCGTTGCTGTTTGGAATATCAGGCGTTCCGAGGTCTTCAGCTCCGTTCACAAGGGTTGCTTTGATCAAGCTTGCAGAGGGCTTGTTGATTCCAGCAACCTCACGGAGATACTCACGTGCGAGTGCTGCAGAACCACTGGCTACTGCGGTTGCTTGCGATGTTCCGCTCAACTCCATGTACATCGAGCGAGTGTTGCTGTGTGTTCCGGTTGCGCATACCGAGCCGACAACGCTCTTCGCTTCCTCAGCCCTTGCAGAACAGATGCCTTCTCCGGGAGCAACAAGGTCAGGCTTGATTCTGCCATCGAGGGTAGGACCCTGCGAGGAGGAAGCACTGACGCTACCGTTGTTGCTTGAACCAATGGAAAGGACGTTCTTTGCCGTACCTGGAGCAGTCACTTTTGATGCACCTGAGGCACCGTTATCACCCACAGAAAAGACAGGAAGCAAGTATTGATTGTTTGATACATATTGATCTGCAGATCTTGAATCTGCGGTATAGAATCCGAAGTTCCCGTTCGATCCCCAAGCATTGACTGCAATTCGGGCGGTCTTGAGTTCAGCATCTGAAAGGAGGTCATAGATGGAGCCTTGACGCCCAAAGTAGCCTGTTGGATCGTGTTCGAGAGCGTACATCACGAGATTCGCTTCAGGTGCGACACCGGTTGTTGATGCATCTCCGCTGCCATCACCGAGAACTGTCATGACAATGTGCGTCCCGTGTCCGCTGTTGCTGTCAACAGGAGAAGAATCGAGCCCGTATTGCGTGTTGATTGCAGCAATGCGCCCGAGGACATCTGGATGGTCGTTGTCCAAACCAGTATCCATGACAGCAATCGTCTCTCCCGAACCGTCGAGTCCTAGTGAAGACGTTGCTCTGATAGCAACTGCACCGACTTCTGTGGCAGCCAGGTTGTTGTGGAGTTGGAGATCGTAGGCTTTTGCGACAAAGAGGACATCGTCATGTGCAGCGATTCGTCGTAGTTCGTGCGCATTGAGACCATGCTCGAAGACGGCTTCGCACATGTCCAATGAACACCATGACGAGGAGGCACCGTTTTGGACAAGGTGAGTTGTGAGCGTGGCTACATTCGAAGATGCGATGTCTCCTGCAATGGTGATTTGAACAAGGTGTGCACCTATTGCATCGTTTGTTGTACGCATGTATGGTGCATAAGCCCCCACCCAGCGAACGTTATCATCCAATGAAATTGATGCAATCTGCGATGCATCATGTACACGTACGATGTAAACGCCCTGACTTTGGCGTTCAATGACCTCAATGTCGTATGCATCCTCAAATCCGTTCATGATGGATGCATCATTGAGTTGGAGTTGAACAAGATAAAGCGATGTTGAAAATGAAGCGCCCCAAGCAGAATTGAGGTGGCTCAAATCGTTGAATTGGGGATCGAATGAGAAGCCTGCAAGATGTATGGTTGGATCGACTGCTTTGATAGCAACGGAGCGAGTGGAAACCGGTTGAATTGGCATCCAATTCGAATCAAACGACTCGGCAACCTCTGTTTCTTCGATGGTCCTCGGTGACGATGATGCCATCGGGAAGGCCAACGAAAGGAGGAAGATGGACAGCAGGAGAAAACACCTGCGGCGTAGATGCATAGATACCCGACCCCGATTGGGTTTTTGAGGATGCGCCTTTTTTGACTACAATCCATTGTACGCAGCAATAGCATCATCGGTCTTTTTCACCGATGCTTTCCAATCGGTTTCAAGCCCCATGAGTGCTCGAATGGCGTCAACGTTCTCAGGAATCACATCGGACTCTTGGTGGATGGCTTGGAAGTAGTAGAGTGTATTTCCATCTAGTTTAACCCCATCTTCCCAAACAAAGATTTCGTGCAAATCGCCCCACTTACGGCCAATATCTCTCGAGAATTCCATGACTTCAGCCGTGGTTGTGATACCTGTCTCAGCACCGTTCATTATCAACACACGAGGCTGTTGTGACCACAACTCAAGAACGGATTCTGTACTCATTCCGTGTCCTTCTGGTAATGTAGCGACAATGGCATGAACGTGCATAATAGTCGTAGGAACAGCGACAGCCAATGAGTTGATCTCAATCTCTGGGCGGATGGTCATGACATCAGGACCATGATGACTTGGAACTTTGAGGACAGGCTTGATGGCATTGATTGGCCCTTTGCTTGAATCACCCGGGTCAGCAGCTCTACGAATCATCGTGCACTCGACTGAGAGGGAGCCACATGCATGAAGCAGAGGGACCAAGGTTCTCGAAAGACCGGTCGTATTGCACGAAACGACGCGGGTCCCTTCAACGTTCATGTTTTCTGAATGGTTACCACTGGACGTGTAGGACATGCCGGTCATGGCGTGCTTTTCGCCACCTTGGAAAATCCACTTAACACCGGCCTTTTGGTAGAGTTCCTTGTTTTGTGCACCTACTTTTCCTGGCGAACAATCGACAACGATATCGGCGACAGAGAGCAGATCGGTCAAACCCCCTTTGCAGTCGTACCCTGCAGGACCAAATGCAGCGATTTTTTCTTCTGCATCGTACGTGCAGTACAGGGGATATCCTTTCCGAACAGCAAGGTCACAACCGAAGGATGGCCTTGTTTTTGTAACGCCAATAATTTCCATATCGTCTTGTGCGTCGATTGCATCTGCAACACGCTTTCCGATTGTACCGTATCCGTTGATTGCGACCTTAACGACCATACTGCTCAAGGGTCTGGCAAGGCTGAACATCCATAAACAGTTCGTGCCGCATGAATGCAACAGGAATTCATGTTTCAACACATCCCCGAGGAGAGGGTATTTGACCGACATCGGACACCGTTGAAACATGGCGGGACCAGGGGATGTTTTTGAACGCTCCATGAGCATCAACGCGAAGTTCCTTCCTCGACTCCAAGCGGCTGTAGAACAAAATGCTCTCCTCCGAATTGGCTGGACCGGTTCGGGTGAGGAAGTTCCAAAGAACGGTGAAATTGGATTGTGTCCTGCTATGCCTGAAGGAGCAAGAATCCGTGCGTTAGGAAAACTTGGCTCATGGACCAGTTCATTCGGTATTGGAGGCTCATTTGATATCGAAGGACAAGCCGGAGCTTTCTTTGGCGCCTACAACCAAGGAAGCAAACTCTCAGCATCAGGATACATAGGCCGTTGTGCAGGATTCATGATGCAAGGTGGAAGCATCACCGGGCAAGATGGTAGCGATGACGACCTTGGCATGTTCATGAGCGATGGTTTGATTGTTGTCAAAGGTGATGTCGGCCAACGGCTAGGAAACGGCATGACGGGCGGCATCATTGTCGTCCAAGGCGATGTTGGAAACAACGCAGGATGTGGCATGAAAGGTGGAATGGTCATCATTGAAGGGCGCTGTCCAACGCCTCCTCAAGGAACGCAACTTCGTCCATTGACATCAAAAGAGTTGAAGGACATCAATTCAATGATCGAGAATCACGGCATGACACTCAGCAACGATGCATTTTGTCTCGAATCAAACAACAGCATCGAGTACCACATCGATGGATCGACCGTTTCCTCAGGTGATCTCTCGAGTATTGCCATCACCCCGATGGATGAGGCACCACTTATCGAAAATCACGATGTTGATACCGCAGCGCTTATTCATGGGGCGGAGGAAGATGCCCTGCCAATCCTCCTCCCACTCCCTGTTCTACCATACGTCACCGATGGGAGCGTTTTGGCTGTCGAGGCAAATTCAACAGGACGTTTGTCGTACATTCAAACACAACCATTCCTTGTTGAAGAACAACCACGCCCAATCGACATTCTGCATCTGAACCTACGAAGCTTGGTCAACCTTCCTGTGTATTCAAGTTCTGTTGCGGGTGCTAGCTTGGACTTTGACAGCCTCCCTTCGATGACCGATGAGGAACTCGATGGCTTGCTCGTCGTCCTCCGCACATTGCTCACAGCTGAAGCGCCCATTTTGGCTTGTCAAGGAATTTCGAGAATCCAAGCACATCACAAGCGTGCTGTTTACCACAACATTCAGGTTGCTGTTTCACGAATTGAGGATGGAACAGGTGTTCCAGAGGCGGCAACATTGCCAATCATTGGTCGTTCTGTCAAAACCAATCTTGAGGCAACAGAGACCACAGCCGCTCTTGAATTTGGATTCACGTGCGATGCGCATGACATCATTGTCGCACGATGCGCAGGTGCACAATTTGTGGTTACACAACCACCCGTCCTTGAGAGGGAGGATATGGAATTCTGGCTACAAGGCCTTTCCATTGATATGATGCGTATCCTCCGTACGCTCGGACTTGAGTCCATCGATCAAGTTCAACGAGCGCATCTTCGTGCCCTCGATTACGACACCGCTGCTATCAGTGGTTTGCGTATGGTCGGCTATGAACGACCACTTCCGCATTGGTTTGCACGATGAGGTGAAGAAATGCCAACCATATCTGTTGACCAAAATCTGCTCGCATCCCTGCTTTCTAAACACGGATGTCAGCACGATATTGACGACGTTGACCACCGTCTTCCCTTGCTTGGCACAGACATTGACCGTTGTGATGAGGAAACCCTCGATATCGAGATTTTCCCAAATCGACCAGACCTTCTCAGCGCAGAAACACTTAGTCTCGCCATGCGAGGATTTCTTCACAATCAAGTAACACTCCAAGACGAAACATTGAATGAAAGTGGCATCACCATGACGGTTGAAGCCGAACTTGCAAACATCCGACCAGTCATCCTAGGGGCAGTGGTCCGTGGACTTGAGATGGAAAGTGATGAGGAAATGGACGCCTTCATCAAGCAGTTGATGGACCACCAAGAAAAGCTCCACTTCGCTCTCGGCCGAGGACGCCGACGTGCAAGTATCGGCGTGCATGACTTGTCAACGCTCCATCCACCGTTTACGGTAAAGGCTGTTGATCGAAACCTCTCGTTTGTTCCACTAGCGATGGAGAATCCAATGACCATTGATGAGATTCTTTCATCCCATCCAAAAGGGGTCGATTATGCTCACTTATTGGAGGGCATGGAGATGGTGCCCATCATCGAAGATGCAAACGGTTCCGTTCTTTCGTTCCCACCGATTATCAATGGTGCACACACGACCGTTCAATCTTCGACTCGTGACCTGTTCATCGATGTGACCGGATGGGATCGCCGAGCCTGTGAATCGTGTCTCATGCTCGTCGCACTTCAAGCCAAAGAGCGTGGTGGGACCATCGAAACAATCACCTTGACCGATTGCGAAGGACAGAAGGAAACGCTTCCGAATTGGTCACCGGTTCATCATCGAGTCCCTGAGCGCCTTGTTCGGACCATTCTTGGACGAGACATGACTGAAGATGAACTCTCGAATGCGATGATCCGAATGGGTGGTCGCTACACTGGTCGTGCACCAGCTACTGCAGAAGAAATCAGTGACGATGGGGCAATGCAGCACGCAGGCGAAGGTGAAGACATGCTTGGTTTCGATATGCCTCGCTGGCGTTTCGACCTCTTGCATCCTGTGGATCTTGTCGAGGATTTGGCGATTGGACATGGATATGAAGATTTAGGTACCGATGTGCCAAAAGCACCGATGAACGCTCTGCCCCGACCGGACGACCACCTTCGTAGGAGGATTCGAACCTCAATGCAAGGCATGGGCTTCATGCAGATTCAATCGCTCACACTCTCAAACGATGATGACCAATTCGATAGGATGCGTTGGAAACCGTTCAATGCAATTACACGTATCACCAATCCGATCACAATTGAGCACACCATGATGCGCCATTTCCTTCTCCCAGGTCTTCTTCGGTTACTTGCTTCGAATCGCCACCATGACTTGCCACAATCTGTGTACGAGCTTGGAACGGTTGTTCGAGATCATACCAATATGGACAGATTGGCATTCCTAACCGCTGAACGAAGTGGAGGCTTTGCAGCGATTCGAGGCCGTATCCAAGCATTCTTGCGCGACATTGGTGCAGAAAACGTCACCATCGAGGCTCTTCCTGACAATGAGGGTCCTTGGCTCGCTGGTCGATCAGCTCGCGTCCTCATCGATGGGGAGTGGGTTGGTTGCTTTGGAGAAATCGACCCAGCAATCTCTCAAACATTTGAACTCCTCGTACCACTGAATGGCGCTGAATTCGATGTTGAAGCGCTCAAATCTGTGATTACAGATCCTGTGTGATGGACGACATGTGTGGGCGATTCGCATTTCAAGGCGACCAATGGCCTGAGTTGATAACCGATATTGAACAGCCTGTCATTGAACCAAATTACAACATCTGTCCTCAGGACAATTCACCCGTCATCTATTACGATTCTGACAACCTTGCCATCACCTCAATGCAATGGGGCCTTCGTCCTTCTTGGAGCAAAGAGAGCACGATGGAACCGATCAATGCCAGAATCGAAACAATCGATTCGAAGCCAATGTTTCGAGAAGCGTATCGTCAACGCCGCTGCCTTGTTCCTGCAAATGGATGGTACGAGTGGAAAACAACGCCGAGAGGAAAAGTTCCATTCTATCACTCAGTCGCAAATCAGGATGTCTTGCTCATGGCCGGAATCTACGAACATTGGGGAGAAGGAGAACAATCATTGAACACGTTCACAATACTCACCCGAGAATCAATTCCAGAGATTCAACATATCCACAACCGAATGCCCGTCATCATCGATGAATGGGAAGCGGATTCGTGGTTGAAAAATTCTCAACAACCATCTACGAGCATCACCATCGAAGTACATCCAGTCGATCGAGAAGTGAATAAAACAACGGCACAAGGTCCGCAACTCATTCGACCGTTACGCACGCTCTTCGATTAGACGTATATCGAATACGAACCGTCAGCGTTCTTGACATAGGCTGTTGGTTCGAATGCCCCATTGCTGAGTTTCTTGTAATGGTACCCATCAGAATGATGAACCCACTCAAACGCAGGCTCAGCCTCAAGCGTAGTATCATCGCTTTGTTCATCGCTCACACCGTCGTACTCATCGGCTACATTGCTTGATGCAACAACCGTTGTATCTCCTCCACCGAACAGGGCGAGTGCGTCTTTGTATGCAGATTCGTTGCGCTCTTCCGTTGTGGAGTGCTTCTCCGTGTGTACATCTTGCCCCTTGCGATAAACAATTGGTTCTGGAGGCGTCTCATCAATGACTTCCTCTTTTTTGTTGGTCCGCTTGAATGGCCAGAAGGGGGGCATGAATCACGCTTCCTAGTTGGCTTGATATGTGTTTTGAAGTGGTCCAATCAAATTGCCGCTTGCTTCAAAACCAAAGACTGCGTAGGTCCACTATGGTCCAGAAACGAGCTGTGTTTTTGCTCGTTCTTCTCTTGGCTCTACCCATCAATGCAGTTGCAGATTCATCGAACATTGAATTGATTCCTGCAGAACGCTATGTTGCTTATCCTGGGCAGACGGTTCAACAACACATCGACGTTACCTATACAGGTTCGGAGAGCACCACCCTCAAACTTGAATTGGCAACACAATTCCTTAGCAGCATCTCAGGAAACGGCCAAGAGTTGGTTTTTGATAATGGGGAGACGAAGCGATTCTTGTGGACAATAACTCTACCCCAAGCCACCCCTTACGGAATGGAGAGCATCAACATCACGATTGTCGATCTCACAGATCAAAGCAGTCAGGGCACTGATGTGGACTTGAAAATCACAGCACCATCAAACGTGTACTTCGGTAATACACAATCCTCCACGTTTGTTGTCGACCCTGGTATTCGCACCAATGTCGCAACCAATGTGACAAGCAATGCAACACTTGATGACAGCCTTTCGTTCACCATCCAGACTGAATCATCGTGGAACTGGGGATGGAACATGGCTGAAGTGGACGGTTCAACATCGCAATTGCTCCTTGGCCCAGACACCATGGATTTCGTTCGAATTTGGATCGATGTTCCGGACGTTATTGATGGCGCACCTTTGGCAAATCAAGGACCAACATTCAGGTTGATCGGTACCTCTGGGCTTGATGGCGTGAGCATTGCGTGGGACTTTACGCTCGAAGTGAGTTCATTTCGAAACGCAACCATCGATGCGGTTCAGCCGAACGTTGTTGTCGACCCGGACGGAAATACCCGTGTCGATGTCACTATCCGTAATACGGGAAACACACCAGATACCCTCGCCATGACGTTGGGCAATGTCGCCATCAACGGAGTTGCATCGAATGAAGCAGATTCGGATCGCATTACCAGTGAGGGCTGGACTGTTGCTCTCTTCAATGCCTTCGAAGATGTTTTTCTGATGCCAAATGAAACACGTACCGTTGAGATTGGTGTACAAGCACCTGCAGTCACATCCGGGACGATTTCTGTTGACCTCATCCTTCACCCAACAAATTTCCCATTCCGAACTGTACAAGAGACAGCGATTGTCAATATCTCCTGGGACAGACACTTTGAGCACAGTCTCGTCCCAGTCGATTGCACCTACCTCCAACCAAATGCGACCTGTTCTGGATCCATCAGCCTTGAAAACCGAGGAAATTTCAATGATGCTGTAACCGTTGAAATCACTTCCTTACCATCGTTTGTCACGGATACCTTCTCCGGTGATTCAACGTTCCAATTGCCTCGATCTGGACAAGGAACGTTCGAAGCAATTGAGTTCATGATCAACGAAAATGCAACAGCCTATCAGCAAGGGAGAGTTGAGTTCGATCTGAACCTTCTGAATGGTGAAACATTCGCATCTTACACAGTTGATGTTGTCGTAGGCCCGAACGTGGCTTGGACATTCTTAGATGGAGTAAGCGAAGTTGACTCAAGAGATGTGGTGAGTTTTGCTGTTCAACTTCGGAACGATGGTAACCTCGAAGATGGATTGATTGTTCAATTGCAATCCTCTCATTCAACCGACATGGGATTCGCACCGCCTGAAGGTGCCATCATCGACAGTAATTCAACCCAACCAAGAACCTTCGAGATAGGGAATCTTCCTCGAGATTCCAATTTCACTTTGCGAGGTACTGCAGCGCTACCAACCGACCAAGCATCCAACGGAACCCTTGTGCTGGACATTGTTGTTCGCTCTATTTTTGACCCGGAAACTGAATTCTCGTATACCATCGAGGAAGAATTCCTCGGTAAACAGTGGCGAGAAGATGCAAAGAGCGACAGTTATTCATTTTCTGAATTCGTTGAAGACATTACTCTCCTTGCCAAAGCATGGTGGCTAGTGATTCTGAGTGTTGCCTTATCAGCAGTAATTCTCAACAAAGCCGTTCGTGATCGTATCCAACGCAATAAGCAAGACGAGCTCTTGCGACAAATGCATGAAAAGCCCGAAGAAACGGAAGAAGATTGGATGGAAAAGTTCAGCAGACCATCAAACCAACAGCCAGTGATTGCTGAGAGTCCACAAATGGACTCTGACAGTTTCAAAAGAGCGTTCCAGTCCCAATCGACCCCATCCGCACCCGCACTTGAACCAATGCCAGAACCACTACGTTCAGCTGCAACCACCGTTCTTGACCATCATGACATTGCATCGCAACGTTCCACTATGGACAAAATCGCTTCTGACATCGTCCAACACGGTGTATCAAAACCACACATGGACAACAAGCATCTCGAACCGTCAACTGCCATCAGCGAGCGTACAGTACGTCACGAAAACCCAGACCTTGCTCAGAAATCTGAACCTTCCCCGAATGTACCCCTTCCAAAGGTGGAACCTGCAGAAGATGACTTTGATTTGTGAGGGATTTGATGCGAATTGTGGGTGTTGATGAAGCAGGTAGGGGCCCCGTTCTGGGCCCACTTGTGGTTGGCATACTCTCAATTCCTGAGCATGATGCGGACATGTTAGTCGAGCAAGACATATCGGATTCAAAACACCATACAGCAAAAAAACGAGAGAACCAATACGAGTGGATTCTTCAACAAGCACAAGAACGAGATTGGTACGTTGACACCATCGTTTGTCCACCAAACAAAATCGACAATGCCGTGTACGGACAAGGTTTGAACCTGCTTGAAGTTGAGTTGTTCGCTTCGATTCTCAACCGTCACAACGAGTGCATGGCTGCACCCTGGACCATTATATTGGACGCTTGCGATGTCAATGAGCAACGCTTCACGAATCGGATTTCTGAACGAGTGAATGAATGGCCTGTCCTCGACTCCACAATGCACTCAGAACACAAGGCAGATGCCAACCATCGAATTGTTGGTGGAGCATCGATTGTGGCAAAAGTCGTTCGTGATCGCATTATGGGAGCGTTGCAAGACGAACTTGGATTCAGCATAGGAAGCGGCTACCCATCCGACCCAAACACTGTTGCAGCGTTACCCAAACTCATCGGGCCAGAGGAAATTCATCCAGATTTGCGCTGGTCATGGGCGACTGTTGAACGGTATTGGACAAAACATTACGAGACTCCACTTCCACGGCGAAAACCGACTGGAACGACCTTGTTCTCAATGTAATTCCAAGCAACGAATTGATGAATTATCAGCCGCAGGGTTGTTCATGGCCTGGGCTCCTGATGAGGAAACGCAGCAATTGATTTGGCACCTTGCTCTGCAAAATGCGTTTGAATACGAGGGACAAGGCGCTGCTGGTTCTGTTATTGGACGTATCATGAGTATGCGAACAGATCTTCGACAGTATGGAGGACAGATCAGTCCAATAGTAGCTCAATCCGTTCAGAAAGCCAATGCTTTGGCACAAGACAAGGGACTTGAGCACATTCAATCCATTCTTGAAGCAGAGGCTGCTCATCTGCTTGAAGGACGACAGAAGCAAGAGAAGAGAGATGGTTTACCGGAGTTGAAGAATGTCGATGGAAAGAAACCAGTCTTTCGATTCGCACCGAATCCAAACGGACCGCTTTCATTTGGTCATGCACGTGGCATCGTCATCAATGGAACATACTCGAAAGAACATGAAGGGACACTCATCCTACGTTTCGATGATACCGATACCACGGTCAAGCCACCAGAATTGTCAGCCTACGACTTGATTCCAGAAGAAGTCGAATGGCTCCTTGGTCGTCCTGCAAATCGAATTGTTGTAGCGAGTGATCGCATTCCAGAATATTATCAACATGCAAAAACGATGCTGAACAAAGGGTTTGGATACGTTTGCAAGTGTTCCGCAGAGGCATTCCGTGAGTTCCGTGAATCGAAATCAAACTGTCCATGTCGAGACAAATCTGTCGAAGAGAACATGAGCGATTGGAACAAGATGTTGGATGGGACCTACAAGCCTGGAGACGCCGTTGTTCGAGTCAAGACCGACATGACGCTCAAGAATCCCGCATTACGCGATTGGCCAGCTCTTCGAATGCAAGATACTGAAACGAATCCGCATCCACGTCCGAACATTGGCTCCAAGTACAAAGTTTGGCCACTCCTTGACTTTCAGAGCGCTGTTGAAGACCATCTTCAAGGCGTAACTCACATCATTCGTGGAAAGGACCTGATGGATTCCACTCGGAAGCAAACCCTGCTGTACGAACACTTCGGATGGACGTATCCAGAAACCATCTACTGGGGGCGCGTGAAGGTTCATGAGTGGGGTGGTTTCTCAACATCAAAGATGCGAGC
>CALDQY010000160.1 GCA_937911445.1 uncultured Rhodobiaceae bacterium
ATTTTGGTTGGTATCGTTATTTAGGTCGAGTATGGATTCGCGGCATGTATTTTTTTGGAGTCTACTTACCGGGATCATCATAGTAATCTCTACTGTAATTTTCATTGATTACGTATTACAAGATATGTTCTGTGGTTGTTGGGGCTTTCCCGGAGAAGATTGTTCTTGATCCAAGGTTTGCGACCCTTTGCGACGTATGCATCATCGTGGGCAGCCGTGTATCTGCATATACATAGATGGAGTCCACTTGTTTATATACACATTCGTTGTAGATTCTATGAGTCGTTTGTTAACCATCGAGTATGACTATAGACCAATCTGACAACATACTCTCATGGAGCAAGAGAATGCCCCTCTTGCTACGCATTACAAGTTACCATTGTTTCTAACTCTCTATGCAAAAGTATTGAATTTCATTTCCAAGGGGCTAACGACACGTTTTCTTTGGAAAATCTTCTGCAGTCCCATCAAATTCAAGACTCCCCTCAGAGAGGCTGAGTTTTACAATAAGACCGACCAGCAGATGATTCAGATGAATTCCGTAAGTAAGAAAATCATGGTATACCGGATTCCAAACGATGGTCCCAAGGTACTCTTTGTGCATGGTTGGAATGGAAGGTCTAGCCAATTCTATCGAATCATAGAATTACTTTCTGAAAACGGCTACGATATAACGTCTGTTGACCTGCCAGGTCATGGACAATCAAGCAGGAGCGCCACAAACCTACCAGAAATTGTGGATTTGGTATCCGAGATGATGAAATCCAGCGGGCCTTATCATGGGGTTGTTTGCCATTCGTTTGGAGGTGTCGCAGCTCTCAACTCCGTGAGGTACGGATCTGGTTGTGAGAAATTGGTTCTGATATCTACGGGGATGTATGAAGTTAAACCGACGTTCAAGGGCTTTGTTGGCCTCTTTGGGTTGGATGCGGAGTACTATACAGACCGGTTGTTTGAACTCGCTGAGTCGATACACGGTGTCAATCCAGGGGATCTTGGATTGGATCGCTTCTCTGCTCAAATTGAGACGGAGACATTGATTGTTCATTGTGAGGATGACAAGGAGGCAATGAAGGAAATTGCTCTCGCTTTGCATGGGGACATGAAAAATTCCACACTGCACCTAACAGAAGGACTCAGGCATAGAAGGATCCTAAGAGACGAAAAGGTTGCGGAGATGGTTCTGAATTTCCTGTAGTCCCGTTCAATGAGTATTCAGATGAACCCTTTGATTCATTTCGCCCATGCCTTTGGGCTCGCAGTGTGTCGCCTCAGACACTACCCCTGTACATGTATACGAACTCAAGGGGTCCATGTGTATATTCTTCACGGTAATCACTGATTTACGGATATATGAACACGTAATTTTCTCAAGGTCGATTTTGATTTAATTCCTAGCAGTTTCTAAAACATAGAGATGGTTTTTACAATTATGGAGATTGCATATACAGGCACGATTGTTCGTATGAAATACGGTGATTCAATCCTCTTTGCAATGATCTTTCCAGCAATCAAGCCCAAAGTGAACACTATCGTGAACAAAAATCCAGAAAACATCGAATCATGATGGTAATCTAAGTAGACATAAATTGAATAGGGATCCATATCATCCGACACTGCTACCATAATCGAATTATCATAGTATGAGCCACAATTGCAGAAGTAAAACTCATCACGTGAGTTGTAGTATCCTAGCCACCCGTCATGGTTTTCATCACATTCTGCAAGATTTGAACATGACATATACAAGCTCTCTTTTCCGGATGACGTGTCATAGAATATGTTGACACTAATTCCGTCAGCGTGATTTATTGCGTTGTTGCTCAATTGAAATTCACTAACTCTACGAAACTCTTTATTTGGTTCGATCAAGGAATGACGTAGGATTTGAAAATAGTAATCATCTTCTTGAATTTGGATTTCGTATACATTGTATTCCAAACCTTCGATGACTTCAGGATTATGTTGATACATCTCAAGCTCCATCCTGTCAGTATAGCCATATGGGTTATCTTTCACAATCATATGGTCACCATGATGCCTGAGGTTGTAGACGTGATCAACAACTGTAGAAAGGACAAATAGAAAGTACATAAACAAAATACCTAGAATAATCCATCCCATGTTTTGAATCCTCGAAACCGAAGCAAGATTGTGGTTCGAAGGTTCTTCAACATCATGCTTTGGGGAGTGACTAATCATAACTGATTTCGGTTTATCCACCATAGACCATCGATTTCAACATTTGAATTAAATTCATCCCCGACAATCATCGGTGAAAATTTGGTCTGCAAGTAACCACTTTCGGTTTATTCATGCATGAGAAGATACCCATCCTCTGTGATGATTGCATAACCAATACGTTCGAGTTGGACAATGGTTCCGATTGAATAGTCATTGGATTCTACACGACCATTGACAATCTTGATTTTTTCCTGATCTGGGATAATAAGGTTTGATTCGACTGAGTTTGTTGCTGAGGTCCAGTGAATGATTGGGCGTTTATCCGAGCGTTCGATTGATTCAATGTTACCATCCTCACCAATATCTGCAAATTCCTTCAATCGGTATGTTCCAGTTGCATCTTCTGATTCGATGTAGATAGTTGGTGGGTTGAGTGAAATGTTTCTCATCCCTTTCTTTGGGTGATTTGGATGGATTGGTATGTCCACGGATTCAGGAATTTCTCCTTGAAGATGAACTTCCACAGGGTCTCGAATGAAGGACAGACGTGGTGCTTCATCATCAATCATTTTCGTATTGTGAGAGAAGAGGGTTGCAAGTGGAACGGAAATGTCCTTCTGGGTTACGCCGAGTTCAATCCAGAAGTTTCGAAGAGCTTCTGATTGGATGCCTCTTGCCTTGAGTCCCTGAATGGTTGGAAGACGTGGGTCGTCCCAGCCAGTGTATTCTCCGTTCTCGATCGATGCTCGCATCTTTGATGTTGAGAAACCACCCCACTCATGAACCTTCACGCGCCCCCAGTAGATGGTCTCTGGATACGTCCATCCGAAGTGTTCGTACAGCAGGGTTTGCTTCCGAGTGGAATCCATAAGGTCCTTTCCACGAATGATGTGAGTTACGCCTTGAAGATGGTCTTCAACAGCGCTCTGAAAGTCAAGGAGTG
>CALDQY010000161.1 GCA_937911445.1 uncultured Rhodobiaceae bacterium
GAATGTTCAATCCTTGCTCATCCAGAGCATTCTCGTTCTCGAAACCGACTTCTGATGCGCTTGCTAGAGGCGCAAGAAGGAGCAGCAGCAGGATGAATGACGCTTTGGTGCGCATAGTTGGCCCACACAATCGTACAAAAAAACCCCTCTCTTGGGGTGGCTTCTTGTTCGCGAGCCTTATGAGGGTCATGCCAATGGACCAACATGGAGCGATTCGCAGTCAAACGTGGCGTTGAGAAGTCAATCGGTGGAAATGCAGGACTGGCCAAGTTGGCAGCACAACATTTTGAGAATGTTCAGGCCAATGCAGAAGGAGAATTCCAAGCGTCGTTTGGTCTTCTCTCCAACATTTCTGGATCTTACACTGACCAAGGAAAATTGCAAGTCGATGTGGTCCAGTTGAAAGGATCAGATCTTGAAGCGTTCCTATCTGCAGATGGGGGTCGGGAACAAGCAATGGAGAGTCGCCGACGGTGGTCTTCATTCCTCGATGAGGCGACCGGTTACACTGCCAAACAACGCGGTGACAAGGCCAAAGAAGACGCCAAGAAATTTTCAAAGGCAAAATCTGCCATCAAGATGATTCGAAAATCGATTGAGATGAGTACGACAGTCACGCAAGAAACCATCGATACGGCTGAATCAATGATTGCTGAACTTGAAGGCATGATTGAGCGCGGTGAAGCCCCTTCAGAAGGCAAAGTCAAGAAATTGAGCGAACTTGTTTGAGGTGTTGATGTGGATTTGGATGCCGTTCTCGCACCTTTCGAGGAGCGGTACGAACGCATCAAAGAACTCTCTGATGAGAACCGAAGGCGCCTCCATCTCATGATTGGTGATGTTGAAGAAAGCGTCGGCATCGAGCACATCGTTGACTGTCTCGCCGATGAAACGTCGATGGCTGGTGATGGCGTTTTGCGATGTTACGTTGGTTTTGAACCAAGTGGGAAGGCTCACATTGGTTGGAAGGTCCTTTCTCTCCAGTTGAAGCGAATGCTTGAAGCCGATGCGAACGTTCTGATTTTCTTAGCCGATTGGCATGCGTGGGTGAACGACAAATTTGGCGGTAACATGGAAGACATTCAGAAGACTGCAGTCTACATGGAAGAAACATTCCGTGCACTCCTTGGTTATCCAGAAGAAGGAGAGGGGCCCGGTCAACTTCGCTTTTATTGGGCGAGTCAACTCATGGATTCTGGAGATTATTGGGCAAGAGTTCTCCGATGCTCAAAGGGAGCAACGCTTCCGATGGTTCGCAAAACGTTCACGATCATGGGACGCGACGAGGCATCGTCAGACCACGACCTATCGAAATTCTACTATCCTGCAATGCAAGCAGCTGATATCTTTGAGTTGAATATCGATGTTGCCATCGGCGGCATGGACCAACGAAAAGCGCACATGTTCATGCGGGACATGGCTTCGAAGTGGAACTGGAAGAAAGCAACGTGTCTTCATACACCAATTTTGTCTTCTCTGAAAGCTTCCGGTGTTCGTATGGATTCGTTCGATCACAAAATGAGCAAGTCTGATCCTAATGGAGCACTTCTACTTCACGACACGCTTGAAAAGGTTCAGAAGAAGATGAAGAAAGCCTACCTCGATCCAGAAGATGAGCAGTCGCCTGTTTACGAACTTGCAGAACACGTCGTATTGCCAGAGTTCGGCCATATCCAGGTCACTCCAAATCCCAAATTTGGAGAACCAAGCACTTGGAATGATTTGGCTTCGTTCAAGGCAGCAGTCATGGATGGGACGTTACATCCGTTCGATGCAAAGATGGGGGTTGCTGCTGGAGTCGCGGCAGGTTTGTCATCCATCGCAGAGCATTTTGAAGCTCATCCTGAGGCTTACGAGACTATGCTCGATATCACATCATGAGACTTCTTCGATGCTCAGTGCGCGCACTTGGAGAATTCGACGTGTATCTTTGATGAAACTACGATCTGGGATTGGGTCGATGTAGACCACCCCATTGACTCGAATTGTTGAACCAACTTTGTATGCGTCCACGTATTCGTCATCAACGATAATCTGGATTGCTTGCTCATTGGTCGCATCATGATTTAGGACGTTCAGGTATTGAATATCCTGATAGAAGGAGCCCTCTGAGGCTAATTGTAACAACGAATTCAAGTGACGGAACAGAGGATATGAAATGTCTCCATTGAGCGCTTTTTTTGCCTCATCATAGCAGACCGTACACGGGCCACTTGGTCGTTTTCGTTCTCTTGCGACACGTTGGTCCACGAATTCTTGATGTCCACAGTCGATGCATACATATCTTGCCCGTTTGAGATAACCAAGCCGTGGACCGACATCCTTTACGTTCACGATCAGACTCACGAGTTTGCTTCGGTTTCGCATTCGTAGGTCTGAGACAGAAACAATCTTTTCATCAGGAAAAACCAACGGACGAAGCACACATCGGACATCGGTATGCTCGGAACACATCGACCGTAGGACTTCGTTTGCTAATTCGATGGTTTGCTCTGGGTATTCATTAAACCGAAAACTCAGTAAATCATCTCCATCGATGTCTGCAAAATCGACATAGAATGAGAAAATAGGATCCTCGGTTGCATCAAGAACGCTCAATCCTTTGATATCATCAGCATGCTTTCGTTGAAATAAATCTCGCCAAGCATTGAGAGTGTCTGCGATATCACTTGGAGGGCCTGGAACATGGTGGTCTTCGGACATAGAGTCTGTCCTCCACAAAGACGGCCTGTAAAGGTTCCCTTTTTCCTTCAATTATGTTAAAGAATTCATGGCGGCTGAAAGCCAATCTTCATGAATCGAACCTTGCTCGGAGATTTGATAGAGATGTCCACAATCATTGTATTGGTCAAGCAAGTTCCAGACACGAATGCAAAAATTGCTGTGCAAGGAGGTCGTGTTGACCTTTCCACAGTCAAGATGGAAATGAGTCCATACGATGGATTTGCCATCGAAACAGCTCTACGTCACAAGGAAGCGACCGGCGGTACAGTCACTGCCCTCACCGTTGGAGCAGCAGGCACTGAGAAAATTCTCAAGGATGCCAAAGCAATGGGCGTTGATAACATCGTCCGAGTTTGGGACGATTCATGGTCCGATCTCGATTCGAACGCACTTCAGAGCGTTCTCAAAGAATCCATTGAATCACTTGGTGGCACTGCTGTATACTGCGGTAAGTCCGCTGCTGATACTGGTGCTGGTTCTACTGGCCCCGGGCTCGCTGAGCGCCTCGGCTGGGCAAATGCATCCAACGTCATTGGTGCAGAATTCGGTGATGCAGTGACCGTCTCCATGCCAGTCGAAGCAGGCGTGGCGAAGGTCAGCGTGCCCCTCCCAGCCGTCATCTCCTGTGACAAGGGTGATTTCAAGCCACGAAAGGCCAACGTCAAAGGTATCATGATGGCGAAGAAAGCCCAAGTTGAGCTCATGACTGCTAGTGCTCCTGCATCAACGGTCGTTGTTGCAAGTCATTCCATGCCTGCAGCGAAACCTGCAGGTAAGACCTTTGAAGGCGGATCAAGCGCCTCGCAAGTTGTTCAATTGCTTCGTGATGAAGCCAATGTATTATGAGGTGAGAAAGATGACAAACAAGATTGTAATTGCAGAACTAACAAAAGGAACCGTCAATGCATCGACAGCAGAACTTGTTTCTGCTGCGCAGGCCATGGGTGGCGACGTCACGGTTGTCGTCCCGTGCACCGACGCTTCAATGGCAGATGCTGTCTCAGGCTACGATGGCGTTTCGAAGGTTATCGCCGTCAAATCCGATGTTTTCGCTGGAAACGACAGCAGTGGATGGGCAAGCGCACTTGACAGCGCAATGCCAGCAGGTACCGTTTTGTTCCTCGCAACAGCTCGGAGCAAAGACGTTGCATCCCGTCTTGCAGCACGACGCGGTCTTTCCATCGTCCAAGACGTTGTGTCCATAGATGGCAACAACTTGACATCTCCAATTTACTCAGGAAAAGCAAACCAAACAGTCACGGTTAACGGTGATGCTGTTGTTTCAGTCCGAGCAAATGTATTCTCTGGCGTCGGTTCTGGATCATCCAACGATGTCTCTGTTGTTGATGCATCCGGTGACGTGAAGACTGCGGTTCAAGACGTCATGGAGCGGGCGAGTGCTCGACTTGATGTTTCAGAGGCGAACATCATCATTTCCGGAGGACGTGGCATGGGCTCACCAGCCAACTTCTCCCATCTTGAGGCAGTCGCAGATACCATCGGTGCCGCAGTTGGTGCGTCACGTGCAGCGGTCGACACATGGGAAGAAATTCCTCACTCAATGCAGGTCGGACAAACAGGAAAAACGGTCAACCCGAACCTCTACATCGCTGTTGGGATTTCGGGCGCTATCCAACACCTCGCTGGTATGCGTTCCTCCAAGTACATCGTTGCCATCAACAAAGATGCTGATGCACCAATCTTCCAGCATGCAGATTACGGAATCGTTGCGACTTGGGAAGAAGCTCTACCCGTCTTCCAAGACGCTCTATCGAGCCTGCTTGGTTAAGCGTACTTTCCAAACGTGTAAACGCCGGATTCACCGGCACCATCGCCAACGAATGGGTTGGTGGCTTTCTCATGTCCAATTGTTGTGAGTGGTCCATGTCCTGGATGGACGATGGTTTCTGGGTCAAGAGGCCACAATTTCGTTCGAATGCTGTTGGATAAAACGTTGAAATCTCCTCCAGTGTTTTCCAAATCAGTTCGACCAACCGATCCCGCAAACAATGTATCGCCAACGAACAAATGATCAGCATCATCTTCCACAAGAAGTCGAAGGCAACAACCTCCAAGTGTGTGACCAGGTGTATGAAGAATTTCAAAATCAATGGAGCCGAGCGAGAGGATTTGATCATCTGCAATGTCATGATCAGCTACAGCAGGTTCAGGCAACGAAATTCCGTAACGGACCGCTGCTTTCTTAGCGAGCGTTTGCAAAAAGGTATCCTCTGGGTGCAAATACCACTCAACATCAAAGTGTTGCTTCAATGTAGGGATATGCCCACTGTGGTCAAAATGAGCATGTGTGTTGAGAAGTGCGACAACCTTCCGTTCAATGTTTTTGGTCTCTTCCAATGTGTGTGTTGACCAGTGAGGCCCCGTTCCGGTGCATGCTTCAATCCAATCGATAAGTCGTTTCGGCTCATCACCACCATCAATGATGACGGTGTCTCCAGTAGCAGAATCGGTGACAACGGAGCATCGCATTTGCAACGGTCCAACTAAGAAGTTCTCAATCAGGGGAGTGCTAACGCCCATGATGTAGCCAACGACTTCTCCTTCATGAGCCTGAGGATTCAATCGTAATCTGAAGCAAATCCGAGGTCATGCCTCCTTCAGAATCGAACACCCTCAGCTCGAACTGATGGATGCCTGGTGAAAGTTTTACACGTACCTTGGCTTCATTGGAAATCTCACGCCCAGTCCCATCCAACCATGACCATGACTGGATTCGGTTCTGTGGATCAGAAGATTGCGAACCATCCAACGTGACAATTGCAGTTTCCGCATCATGTAGACGAATGGCCTGGTTCTCTCCTGCATTTGCTTTTGGAAGAAGGACTTCATCAGCATCCTCATGCAGAAATTGAAGCAAGTCATCGA
>CALDQY010000162.1 GCA_937911445.1 uncultured Rhodobiaceae bacterium
CGGTAATTCGCCCTCATTTGTACCAATGAGGCCATCATCGGTTTCCTCAACGAAAACAACGAACGACGTAGGTGCTGTTGCATCACCAAAGGAATCGGATGCTTGGACGAAAATTTCGTGTGCGCTGATTGGTGTTGATGTTCGAACGGATGCAGCAGCCGTGTAGATTCCATCGTTTGCTTCTCGATCAAGGCCTTGTCCATTGTCGTACAACGTAACCCAACGCGTGGTTTGACCAAGTGGTTTGAGTACGCCCAAATCTGCACGTACCAACAAGATTCCATCCGCATCATCGACCTGAATCTCAATGGCTTGTTCGGAATCCGAATCTCCACGTTGTAGCGCTTCTGAAGGAACGAGTGTCAAGGTTGGCGGCGTGTTTTCAACCGTAACCACCAAATCCATATCCGTTGAACTCGGTTGGAAATGATGTTCAGAGGCTTGTGTTTTTGTGACGAGAATCGTTGCTCCGAGGGTATCCGTCAATCGAACCTTTAGCAACCGCTCACCAGGCGTCATGCCTTGAGGAATGACGAGTTCACAGGCCCACACTTCGACCTTGAGACAAGGTATCTCTTCACCACCATATTCACGAAGATCGACCACAATGGAAGCTACACCATGGTAGTCAAGCACGTCAAGCGTCATGAGCGTTGAACCACCGCGTACGACGGTTTCTGGTTCGATGCTTGCACTCAAAATCCTAGGAGCTTGGTTTTCCACCGTCATGTTCGTCATGAGGGAGTCGGTTTCGTCCCATTCATCAACCACCACGACGGTGATGGGTAGTTCACCAACAGCGAGACCTTGAACAGAAACCATCGTGGTCCACTCGTTGTCACCAATGGTCTGGTCACCGTCGAGGCCGCGATCGTTCATTGCAACTGTTCCAAGACCAATGGAAGAAAGATCGACTTGGACACTGATGATGTTCCAATCAGGATCGTCGATGGTCGCTACAAGATGAGCAGGTGAGCCACCCTCGCCAAAGACCAAGCCTTCCATAAGCGAAAGGTCGAGAACTTGTGGAGCCGTGTTGTCATCGGCCGAGACAATGCTCGGTGAGAGAATGGCATCAACGGCTTGGGATTCATTGAGGAGTGCTGTTTCGCCATTGGTACCAAATTCAATTTCAAACGAGCGGACGGTGCTTGCAAGCAAACCAGTCAATGGTCCCTGATGAACGATGGAACCCGATGCAGTTCCAGAAACTCCATCACTGTATACGCCTGTCCACTGAATCACACTCAGATTCTTCGCATCACGTGGTTCAATGGCTTCTTGTCCAGCGGTTACAGTCAAGACGATGCCATCTTGTGCGAGGAGACGAACAACATCGCCCGTTTCCATCGGCACAGGTGCGAACCCAGCTTCTCTTCCAACAGAGATGTTCCCTAAGGCCTCCTCGACCTCTGGCGGCGTTGGTTCTTGTTCGATTGGGCTTCGTTCAGGGCGTTCGTCCCCATTGGAAGGGTCCGGCCCTGTCTCGGTCCAAACGAGTCGAACCGTTCGATTTTCCCAATCCGCATTGGTTGCTTGATAAATGTAAGAATCGTTGTAGTAAGATCCGGCTCCACTTCCTCCAAAGAAATTGCTGCCGCCAACACCAGTGACATTGAACCAGGTTTCACTGTGAATAACATTCACATCGTGTTCGACCAGCGTATGATTCAATTGTTTCCCCGTCTGTTCAATGGTCTGAACAACACCAAAGGTACCTTGAACATCGCCGGAGAGTGTTCCATCAACGTGGACATCGTCGATGAGTGTGATTCCATCTTCAACACGCGTGTGAAAGTTGTACACCGTTCCATTGACAACCATGGACGAATTCTCTTCTTGATCTGTAAATCCGAATGTTCCATCGCCGCGTATTAAGTCAAGTTGATCGACACGTACACCGTTTTCCCAGCGCTCAAGCGTTTCGAACTGATCCAGCTGTAGATTGAATTCCGACCCCTCATCACTGAGGAGCATATCGGCCGTCGCCTCGATTTGTGTGTGTTGGAGGACACGAACACCATCAACATCCGTCGTTTCAAGGAGGAGCAAACTGATGTCACCATCAACATCGAATTGAGCATCCTCTTCCTCTCCATTGACGAGCAGAGCTCCAAACGCTTCCAATCGCAATCGCTCAGAAACGACGTTGTCAATGTTCGAACGGTTGAGCAATGCATCGACCACTGTGGCATTGATGGTGGTCACGAGACCATCCTCTTCGAGTTGCAAGAGAATATCGCCGCTGCCTTTTGCTTGAATGACTTGAGATGTAAGGGCCCCAGACGTCACCGTTTCGTTCTTCCAAAACGATTCAAAGTCAAGGGCAAGCTCTGTGGTTGAATTACCGGTTGTCTCCGAGGTCAACAACGTCCCATTGCCAAGTTCGTAAGCGTTGAGAACTTCACCGATGCGTTGTTGCCATCCGTTCCCTTCAAACAGCAACATGAACGACTGGTTACCCTCACTCGTCTGATAATTCTGTTCAAGCGACCACGATGTCGTCGTGGTCACTTCGTGATCGGCCATTGGTTGATTCCACGATCCAACTTTGAAGGTTCGCTCTTCTGTAATCGATGGTGTTAGGGCATTACCGTCGTGGCCGTTGATGGTCACCGAAATTGCGATTGTATCGTTCCATGCAATCGCTGTATCAAGAACAATACGTGCAGTCAGCGTTGGCGTATTGTCAAGGAACGTTGTTTGGATAGAAGGAGCCAAATCGATTGAATCTCGTATGTGTTCAATGCTCACATCGTAATCATGCGAGGAGGAATCACCAAACGTCAACAAGTACGCGTGTTCATTGGTCAAGGCGGAAGAACTGTTCCAATCCGTTGTAATCGATACGGTTGGCGACCCTTCTGCAGAGACAAGTGACGACAGAGGCGTCAACATCAACAGCAAAACAAGAACAATGCTTTGGCTACGTCTCATGTATGATACTTAGCACCGCTCACCTCTAAGGGTTTGGGGGCGTTGTTTCAACAATCAAAGGTTCAAGATGTAGGCAAACAAGAGGGGGGCAACGATGGTCGCATCGCTTTCAACGACAAACATCGGTGTTGATGCATCGATTTTACCCCACGTGATTTTTTCGCTTGGCGGAGCACCAGAATATCCTCCGAACGATGGACGCGATTCGGAAATTTGTCCAAACCATGACCACAGCGGTACATCTCGTTCGAGATCTTGATTGAGCATTGGAACGACGCAAATTGGGAAATCACCGGCAATTCCTCCACCAATTTGCAAAAAGGCTAGTGGTGAAGTTTGCTCTTCGTACCACGTTGCAAGGTGTTTCATGTACTCAATTCCAGAAAGCACGCAATCGGAATTTATCTCACCTTCCATCGAAAGAGCAGCGAAGATATTGCCCATGGTCGAATCTTCCCAACCAGGCACGTAGATTGGTACGTTTTCTTCGCAGGCTGCGAGGACCCAAGAAGATGACGTATCGCCCTCACAAGCATTGAGGAGGGACTCGGAACGCAGAACGTCGAAGAAGTAGTGATGTGGAAGTTGTCTCTTCGTGTTCTCAGATGCCTTCTTCCATGCTTCCAGTAGATGCGATTCAAGAACACGGATTGCTTGATCTTCAGGTATGCAAACATCCGTCACACGATTCATATTTTTGTTGTGGAGTTCTTGTTCATCCTCGAGAGATAGTGTTCTCCAGTTCTCGATGGATTCGTAATGCGGAGAGGCCATCATGCGGAACACATCTTCCTCAAGATTCGCTCCAGTGCAGCTGATAGCGGCTACGTGACCTTGCCGAAGCATTTGGGAAAGGAGATGTCCAATTCCTGCAGTACTCATGGCGCCAGCAAGCGTGATGAAGACCTTGCCGCCCGATTCGATATGCTTCAACAGTGATGCGGACATCTTGGACAATTCGCCCGCATTGAAATGATGAAAGTAGGATTCAATCGTACCCCTGACGCTCATGTTCACACCTCAGGAAGCAGGAAGCGATCAACACTTTTTTGTTGCATCAAGACCGTAGCCGGAGACAACTCGTACAAGGCTTGCTTCAACTCCTCAACGATGGACGTTGGGTCTGTTCCTCCACAGGTGAAGGCATCGATGGCAAGTAAGCCTCGGTCCGAATAACAATGCGCACTCACGTGGCTTTCATCGAGCAACACGACTGCAGCAAATCCAGGAGGTGAAGTGGAACCATCGAAGATTTCGACATACGCATAAACTTCCTTCGCATCGCTTTTGCCGACGGCTTTTTGCATCAACTCAAGCATATCGTTTCCATTGAACGAAGACGTAGGGAAGAACTCCGTACAATCGAGGAAGATGTGCTTTCCGTGTGATTTTGAAGGCATTTATTCTCCTCCACTCGACGCTGAAAAACCAGTAAAATCATGGGGCAATCGCTCAGATCCAGATGCTGGTGCTGTCGCATTCCATGCTCCTCGTTGACGTGCAGAAGCGTGTGCAGCAACGACATTTGTTGCCAACATAGCCGCAGTGAACTGAGTCAATGGTGATTCTTCCTGGACACCAATTTCGTTAACATCTGCACTGACAACAACAGCATTTGGTGCGTTGAACAGGGCTTGGATGGTTTCGTTCACCTGCCAATAGGTCAATCCACCAGGAACCGGTGTTCCCGTTGCAGGAACCAAGGATCCATCGAGCCCATCGATGTCGATGGTGAGGTGGACAGGCCCTTCAATCGAGGAAAGCGTCTCGAGCCATTGATTCCAGTGGCCTGCACCCTGACACGGTGATTGTGTGTCTCTCGCGAAAAATGTGGTAATTCGTTCATCCCCCATCATACGCTCGTGTTCCTCTTTGCTGTAAGCACGAATGCCCACTTGTAGCAACGAGCCAATTCCTGCATCGAGGGCTCTTGCTGCTGCGCAAGCGTGCGAGTATTTCTCACCATCCAGATGCTCACGGAGATCACCGTGTGCATCGATTTGGACGACGGTCAGGTTGGAGAGATCGTTGTCCACAAGCGGATGGTGCCGCGCAGCTTCCATGATGGGAGGTAGAATGCCATGCTCTCCGCCGAGACAGAGCGGGAAACAGTCGCCCCTGAACCACGGTATCAAGTAGCCTACCATCGAGTCGAGTTGTTCGAGCAGAGTAGGTTCTTCGCCATCCCAAGGCTGAATGGTGTGCATTGAGAGACCAGCTGGCAGGTCTTGGCCAAGTTGGGCATCGTACAATTCAACCTGCGTTGAAGCTTCGATGCAAGCCATCGGACCCAAGGCCGTTCCTTGGCCATACGATGTTGTCAATTCGTATGGCAAAGAAAGAATAGCAACATCGACATCACCCTCGCCTTGGTCGAGCCCAAGAAAGGTTGGCATGTCTCCGCCCTCCATGGTTGCGGCGGCCTATTCATGCTTCTAAGGATTACCAAAATCGAACCCAAATCGTCGCCGAAGTCGTGATTACATGAAAAAGGGCCGATGTGTTAATATACATCGACGACCAATATACAATAGTGTTCTCGGGAGAAAAACCGGGCGGGGTGAAGGAAGATGGGAATGACACTACAATCGTTGACGCAAGCAATTCAACAGCATATTGACACAGAAATGGATGCCGAAGTTGCAGCTGGAATGGCTGAACACGCACTCGGATTCTTCGGATTTTACAACCGTATCATCGACAATGCACTCGAACCAACTGACCGCAACCTGTTTTACATGTTTCAAGATTACGATTTGCTGACGACTGAATCCGAGGAGACGACGCTTTGGGATGGTCGAGAATGGCGTATCCACTATTGGAAGTTCAAGCCTGATCTAAAGGAGCGTGTCGAATCTTACATGCAGCGACAACGCAAGCCAGAGGAAATCGACCCTTTCGCCGACATCTATGGTACTGATGGACAATCCATTTGGACCCGAGAATCTGAAAAGGTTCAGAATCCAAACGCGTTCACAAGCGATTGGTGAAGATGCTTAGCAAGCGTTTTTGATTCAGCGAAGCGAGGCGTTACCATGCGGGTCGCTGTCGGCTTGGTTTTGTGCCTCCTCCTAGCAGGCCTTCCACCGGTTGCGACTGCTTCTTCTGATGCCGATGACGCATGGCCAGGTGAACCGGTCGACAACCACGTTCACATGACGTGGGCTGCTTTGACGATGGAAGTGAATGATTGGGCAGACAACCATCCTGACATCGTTAAATTGATCGATGCGGGAAACTCTGAACTTGGTAAGACGCTCTGGGTGCTTCAAATCTCAGATTGGTCGATGGAGACCAAAGCCAACGGCAAAGCAAAAGAGATCGTCTACATTGATGGAGGACATCACGGTAATGAGTACCTAGGAACGGCGCTTGCGTGGTTATCGGCACAATTCTACATCGAGGGTTGGTCCGAGGGGAATCAAGAGGTAATCGATGTCCTCCAAAGTACTGAACTTCACATCCTGATTATGCTCAATCCCGATGGTAACGACTTTGACACACGATGGAACATCAACCAAGTCGATTTGAATCGAAACTACGATCACTACTGGAACACCTGCCCCACAACCCAGCCTGGTAGTTCTGCTTTCAGCGAAGCGGAGACCGCAGCGAATGCAGAATACATGAACACATACGTGACAGACGCCGACCTCTATGTCACCATGCACACTGGTGTGTGGATCATTCTCTACCCCTGGGGGAAGTGGGCAGACCAGCCGTCAGATTGGGAATTGTTCCATAGGATTCGGGACGATGTTAATGCCAACATTTCGGACATACCAATGCAAAACGCCAACCAAGGATTGTATCCTAACTGTGGTACGAGCAGAGATTATGGGTACGGTGTAATGGGAATCCCAACCTTCACCTTCGAAACCGACGATGAACAATTTGTTCCAGGCTCTGCCGAGGCACTCAACGAACGTCTCGATGAAGAATTGGATGTTATGCGATACCTGATCTCCAATGTATGGTATTGGCGTGCTCGCCTTGATGTTCATTCCATTCAAGTGTCCGATGAAGAAGTCGTTCTCGACGTCTTCAATCTTGGACAGGCATCGACAAGCAACGCAACTTTGCAGTTTGTTGATTCGTCTGGACAGGTTTCATGGACATCTTCGCTCTTTACCGTCAACGCTACAAATTCTACTGTTGCTGTTCTTGATGCTTCAAACCTTACTTACACGAAGGACGGGTCGTGGCAGTTGTATTACCAGAAGCGGGTAATTGATGCTGCGAAATGGGTGACTGAGCCGCTCGAAATCAATGCAACGGTGCTCAGTGTAGACGATGACTCAAGCTTCCTCATAGGCTATGGCCTGTTCAGTCCAACCACGATTCTTGCCGGTCTAGCTGTCATCGCACTTCTTCGAAACGAGGACGAAGAATCGGCATAAATCGCTAAAAATCACTCGCAAGGTTTCAAGTGCCTCAAGGGGTTGGGTAATTTCGGTGAAGCCATGCAAATCAACGTAAGTTCAAGTCATAATATCGATGGGACCCTCATTCTTCCTTTGTTTGAAGGAACAGATATCGTACCAGAAGCCCATGCAACAGGCATGCACGTTGCACTGAAAGCACAAATCAACCGTGTCCTCGCTGACGGCGATTTCAAGGGCAAGCCAAAGTCCACCATGTCCCTCGTTGGGAGTGAAGGTGGAAAAGCAATGCTCGTCGGTCTCGGAAAAGAAGACGATGCTGATGTCCACGCTTACCGAAAGGCTGGTGCTGCCGTTGTCGCTGCTCGAAAGAAGACGCACGGAACCGATCTCACCGTTCGCTTCGCTGGTGCCAGCATCGAATGCATGGGAGCGTTCGCAGAAGGAATGCTGCTTCGCGATTACTCCTACGATGAGTACAAGATGCAGAAGGAGGAAGACAAGGAAGCTGAGCGCAGTGTACGCATTACATGCGATGAAGGTCAAGAAGAGGACTTGCAGGCGCTTGTCAACATCCACACCGGTGTTGCATCCGGCGTCCACCTCTCTCGAGATCTCGGCAACTGTCCACCAAACGACATGTACCCTGAAGCATTCTCGGACATGGCTTGGGAATGGGCCAAGCAATACGACAATGTCGATGTGACCATCATCAACTACGAACATGCCATGAAAGCCGGCATGGGCGGTCTCGTCGCTGTCGGCATGGGTTCATCTCGAAAACCGTGTATGGTCATCTTCGAAATGAACAAAGAAAAACCAGGTCGCTGTCCTCTTCTCGTTGGGAAAGGAATTACATTCGATACGGGTGGTATCTCGCTCAAGCCAGGTGCAAACATGGACGAAATGAAGTACGATATGGGTGGATCTGCAACAGTCTTTGGGACCATGCAAGCGCTCGCATCCACTGGATACGACGGCAAAGTGGTCGGAATCACGTGCATGGCTGAAAACATGCCTGCAGCAAACGCACAACGCCCAGGTGACGTCATCACAACGCTCTCTGGCAAGACCATTGAAGTTCTCAACACCGACGCAGAAGGTCGATTGGTTCTCTCCGATGGATTGTGGAAGGCTGGTGAATTCGATCCTGAATTCATTATCGACTTTGCAACCCTCACAGGTGCGTGCGTTGTTGCGCTTGGTCATGAGGCGACTGGTCTCTGGTCCAACGATGATGACTTCCGTACTAAGATTCACGACGCTGGAAATGCGGTAGGCGAACTCGCTTGGCCAATGCCTCTTCTTCCAGCCTTCGAAAAGGAAATGACCGATTCGAAGATTGCTGATACACGCAACCTTGGTGCTGGTCGCTGGGGCGGCGCCAACACCGCAGCAGCGTTCCTCAAGCAATTCGTTCCTAATCGAAACTACGATGAAGATGGTGAACAAATCACATGGGCACACATGGACATTGCAGGAACCTACTGGGGTGCCAAGACCAACACCATGGTCGGCAACGGTGCAACTGGAATTCACGTCCGCACCATGTACCATTTGATCACCAACTGGAACAACTGAACGTGATGATATGCGCAGACCTGTTCTCTTTTCGGGAATGGTCTGCTTTCTCTTCTTATCTGGATGTCTTGGCTCTGTCTTCAATGAAGAGATTGAAACCACATTGAGCATTGAAGTAAGCGAAGATCGCATCACAATTGAGACCGTTTATGAGCAAGGAGAACGAGTTTCATCAACGACTGGAACGATTGAATTCGATTTTTCGGGTTCGACTTCGGATGTCTCGATTCAAATGTTTGGTCTTACGTCTGATGACGGCCGCTCGCTTAGTGTCGACGCTTCCAAAGAGAAGACAATCTCATTGGATTTTGAACACCATGGAATGTACTCTGTAGAACTCTTTGCTATAGACTCAAGCGGAACCAATGTTACATCGACCAAGACAATCATCGTCGAACAAATCATCACATGGACTGAAGAGGGTACGGGGAACCCTCAGTCGTTGTTCTTCGAGGCAAATCCAGGAAATAACGGAACTTCTCCATCGTACTTCATGCTCAATTCAACCGTAAGTAATCCAACTTCCTTGCTCGAATTGAATGGCAGGGATGTTGATGTTGAGTGGTCGGTGTTCAACGTTGATGGCCAATGTTTAGGCCATCGAGAAATCATCGAGAATGGTGATTCAGTGTCTTGGAACACATTGCATTTTTCGCCGATTGAAATGCATGAAGTCGAATTGACCATTCACGAAGGACAGGATCAGGTAGATGTTGAACACCGCGTCGAGCTGCGATACACGCAGTAACCTCCAACTGGACACTAAAACCACGACGTTCATGAATCCGAGAAAGACTTTGTATCGCCTTTTTCTCAATTCGTTTTAGTGGAATTATGATTACTGTTGCAGATATAGAAGATGCTCAGCGCAAGTGGGGAGATGGAATCGTAAGAA
>CALDQY010000163.1 GCA_937911445.1 uncultured Rhodobiaceae bacterium
CGCTGCTGGAAACATCCAATTTGGCTACGTCAATGCCGCTGCGGCTGCGGCAACATGGCTCATGGGGCAGCTGAGAAATCAGCCACCTCTCCGAGAACGAATGTCGAGCATTATGTTTGGTGAACTCAAATTCCCTGAGGTGAAAGCATGATTCCAGTGATGAATCTTGAATCCATAGGTGTTACCTATGAGCAGTGGATGAGAGCCTGCATTCAGGCAGAAGCACAAGCGGTTGAATCCGATGATGTCCTTGATGTACAACGAAATGCTGCTGAGCATGAAAGATGGGATCTGGTATACAACCTTTCGCTTATTGCAGGGCTTGAGACCTCGGTCCTCATCGATGCCAACGGCCAAATTCAGATTGATTGGGGTTCCCCTGGTCGAGTTCCTCTACGCCCGCCTGTGGGAATGATGGCTCCATTCAGGGTCTGGGTTCACACCCACCCAGGTTTCCACGCATACTGGAGCGGCACCGATAAAAACAGCCTTGCGATTGCTCAAGGGATTCTTTCCTCTGCTCTTGTTCTTGGAGCCCCAGGCATCAAGCAGAGTCGGAACCTCGGTCCCGATAACGGTCATTCAATCGGTCTTGAGGGGCCGCTTCAACACTGGACTGAGGAAGACATCACGCCATGGGACCGTTGGTATGCAGAGCATCAAGAAACACCAATCGAGGTGATGGTTTGACATCCAACGTTCGTTCACCCCGAGATGACGAGGAGGAACTCAAGGCCCACATCGCCATCCTTCGCGGTCAATCCAAATCACTGAAGGAAGTTCTGACTGAGATGATGGATGAGGAACCATCTGACGACCTTGTCCAAGCAGTAGAGAATCGTATTCTACTCGCCCAAGAACGGGATGAAGCAATCAATCTTGAGAAGATCATTGAATCCATTCAGAAGATGCAATCCTGTTGGGTTTAGGCATTCTTGTACGTCGCTCTTCGACCTTCAATCAAAGCACTGAGACCTTCAAGAGCGTCCTCGGTTGAGAAGATTCGATCCAAACCTTGTAACTCGAGTTGCAGACCTTCATCGAGTGACATCGATGCGGTTGCATCGATTCGTTCACTGGCCATAGCCAGTCCAATTGGAGCCGTGAATTTGAGCGACTTGAGTTGGCGGGCAACGGTCTTGTCTTCAGCATCAAAGCCATCTGGGCAACTTCCTGCAAGCAAAGCAGCCATGTTGCCATCCGAGAAGAATTTCTTAGCAAACTTGACCACAGGACTGTTTTCATTCATTGGTTTACCAGGATACTTGTTGTCTGGTTTGCCGGATGCATGGATGTCCTTGATGCAATTTGGAACATCGTTGATGTCAACGAGATGTGTAACAAGGCCAAGATCGCTCGCAGTTTCAGCATTCATGAAGTTTCCAGCAAGAACAGCCCATCGACCGAGTTCTCGTCCTGCGATACGTGCAGGTCGCTGAGTTCCTCCGAGCGCAGGGTAAATCCCAATGCTTGTCTCTGGGAACCGGAATTGGGTTCTGCGTGTACCAATACGATAGTCACAAGCGAGAGCGAGTTCAAGCCCTCCTCCAAGGGCAAGCCCAGTCGTCAGTGCAATCGTTGTCTTTGTTGAATCTTCAAGGGCTGCAAGAAGGATGTGACCGTTCTCCGTGAATGTTTCAATGTCTGGAATATCATCGGAACGGATCTTATCGACAAAGAACTTGACATCAGCGCCTGCTACGAAGGCCTTACCTGCTCCATCTAAAACAATGGTTGTGACGTTGCTGTCTGCATTGGCGGCTTGCACAGCCTCGGTGAGTTGAGCGATGACGACCTCATTCAATGCATTCATGGCTTCTGGACGGTTGATGGTGATGGTTGCAATGCCGTCCTCAACGGATGAATCAACGTAAGAGAAATCCCAATTCGTTGAAGCGTCGGACTGATTCTTGAAGAAAGCAGGAAGCGTCCATGCTTCACCTGCAATCGCTTGGTACGATTGTGCCATTCGGTAGGCTTCTGCAACACCAATTCGATTCATCATTTCGAATGGACCTCGAGCCCATCGAAGACCAACCTTCGCTCCTCTGTCAACGTCTTCCATCGAGCAGATGTCTTCCTCAACAATCTGTGCTGCGACACCAAAGACAACACCAAGGAGGCGTTCAGAGACGGTTGTGTATTGGTCTTGCGTGTACTCAGACTCATCTTCAATTGGCCACATAGCATTCTCTGCTACAAGATCCCGAAGGTTCTGAGCACCGTTGTATCGAGATGTGTTGAGTTGCTCAGCAAGATAATCGGTCGAGTGTAGTGCAATTGGAGGGCCTGTGAGATTCATCAAGCCAAATGGTCCGAGTCCAATCCGGAATGCCTTGCACGAGATCGCATCGATTTGTGCAGCAGTTGCGATGCCTTCCTCGAGGAGAAGACATGCCTCATTGAGCCATGGAACGAAGAAGCGGTTGACGACAAAACCGGGCCTGTCTTTGCAAACGATGACGACTTTGCCAAGTGTTCGACAATACTGAACGGTTCGCTCCAAGGTATCTTTCGAGGTTGTCTCTGCTGGAATAACCTCGATCAAACGGTTCTTGGCAGGATGATAGAAGAAGTGCAACCCAACAAATCGATCTGGACGACCGGTTGCTTCAGCAAGAGCGTTCACAGACAACGAAGAGGTGTTTGAAGCGAGGATCGTTCCTTCATTACAGGCTTCATCCAGTGCAGTGAAAACCGCTGTTTTGATGTCAAAATCTTCGAAGACTGCCTCGATAACAAGGTCCGTATCCGCAGCTGTGTTTTCGGTTCCTACAACATCTGTAATTCGTCCAAGTGTGCCGTTCACTTCGTCCTGAGAGAAGATGCGACGTTCGATGGCTTCCTGCAAGAAATTCTCAATGATTGAACGGCCACGTGCAACATATTGTGCCTCTCTATCGACCATTTGCACATTGAATCCTTCCTGTGCACTTTTCTGCGCAATACCTGAACCCATGTTTCCTGCACCGATAATTGCCACGTTCTCGACAGCCTTCATGTCTCCAACGACTGGCAAACCGTTCATGAATCATACGCTCTTGCGTTTTGTCGAAGTGGTGTTGAAAAGAAATCAAGTATGTGAAAACAATCCGCTTATCATGCCTGAACCACCAATGGTCTTACCGACCACTGAACTCAAGATTGTTAGTGATAAAATTAGCGAGACGATTCAGATTGGTGGGTCCGTCCGGTCTTTGCTCGAGGACCATTCTGGACAGGGTCGCTTTGACCTCAATTGGGAAGTTGATGCTGCTGTTGAAGCGCTGAATGTCTTTGGTTCACGTTGGACCATCGAGATTCTCTCGACGCTCTACATTGCAGGCGATCGCCGATTCAATGAGATGAAGCATCTTCTCAAAGGAATTTCATCACGAACACTCTCTGACAAGCTTCGCTATCTTGCTGATGAAGGATTGGTTGAGCGAATCGTGACCGATGGACCCCCTGTTCGCGTCACGTACAGACTCTCCAGTCACGGTTTGACCTGCGGTAGGCTACTCTCTCCCCTCGTCGCCTTCATGAAAATCCATCAAGGTTCAATCGTCAGTGGATAGATGCATCAATACGATGAGTTAAGATACAAAGAGGTCATCCTCAACGTATGGCTCTTCTTGCTCAGTGGGTCCGTCAGCGTCCTTGGCTCGCTGCAGGCATCGCTGGTGCTGCTGGAGGTATCGCAGGGATTGCTCACGGCATTGCAGCCATGACATCAACCGCTTCAGCGCTCGCTTTTGGTGGTATTTCGACCAAGCGTCAGTCAAGTGAACATCCGTTCCGGACGCGCGTTCTACGAACCCTTGAGCGCCATCCTGGACTCTGTTATCGCGAATTGCAGCATGAGCTCAGTGCTGCCAACGGTACACTTCGTCACCACTTGGACGTGATGCACAATCAAGGCAGCATTACCGTCATGCCAGTCAACGGACGGACCTGTTACTTCGCAGGTGGTCCTTCTCAAGTCGAACTTCTTCAGTCAGTCTCAACCGATCACCAAAAGATGGCATCAAGTCTGCCGATTGGGCTGTCAGCGGTTCAACGTCAAGTGATTGATGACATCCTCGAAGAAGGCGTTCCTCGTTCACAAGCCGAGCTAGCACGACGTATTGGCCGATCCCGAGCGAGCGTTCACTCTGCTGTCAAAGTCTTGCGTCGCCGAGGCGTCCTGCGATTGGATGTGCTCAATCTCGCATCGCACATCAAAATCGATACCTTCCGTCGTTCCGATCGTTTGACGTACCAATGGGACGACGGGCGCCGCGCACAGGCTTAATTTTCGCTTTCTGAAAAGCAATTGTTGCAGAGCCTTCAAAGACCATCGCCATGCGTCATTCGTTATGCTCAATGTCAAGTTGGAAGAACTTCCGATGCCAACGTCCGATCGTTCAATCGATCGATTGATAGGATGGTTCGTTGAGTCGTTTTGCTTTGTTCGAAGAAAGGGGGATGCAACCGCTGACTATGGGTCCGCATCACCGATTCATCGCATGCTGCGTGATCATTTCTTCGCACAACCAACCACCTCTTGGGATGCTCAATCGCTTTCTGATGAACTTGCCATGACACCTGCAGCATTGAATCATCACTTGGCTCGACTAAGCCAATCTGGGTTGCTCTCGTATACCAACGAAGGCAAGGGCTGGAGAACATACATTCTCAGAGGAGGGGGTTTGTCGCAAGCGTTGGAGTTGTGTTTCGCTCAATACAGATTGATTCTTGGACAAAAAATGGACCTTCTTCAAACAGACTGGAGCCGCGAAGGCATAGCTTTGGACAACGAACTTTCCGAAGAGTCCCCACTCCCACTCAACATGAGCATCATCGACTATCGCTCGTCACAAGAAGGGGCTTCGAATCTTACACAATGGATGGCTGATTTTGGCCTACTCGGAGATCGTCCAGGAAATGAGATTCTAGCAGAATCAATCTCTGAACAATTGTTCCAACTCCTCCTGCGCACAGGTACACCCATCTCACTCGATGATGCTCATGAGCAATTTGGAGGACAGAAGGCTCGCCTCGGTCGCATTTTGGAGCGATTCCGTGCTTGTGGATTGGTCGAACGTATCCCGCGTACAGATCGTCTTGCAACGGCCCTTTGGTCTGCGATGGTGACTCAACATCAACGACGTGGCGAGGATTGGTTGCTCAAGAAAGGAGGATTCATGCGTTTGATTCCTGAAAAAAATCATCCTTCGTTGCTCCAACCTTTGAACAAAGGTGCCCTGACGATCGAACTTGTGCAAGAAGCCATGCAAAACATTGACGCATCCGATCAAATGTTGCTTCTCAATTTACTTGGAGGACGTTTGCCTCTCGGGTATCGGTTGATTGGTGCAACCATCGAAGATTCCAAAGCGAACATGACAGCACGACTCGATCGTTTGTTAAGACGAATACGTCGGGTTGGCACGATGATTGAAGAGGTCATGACGACGGGCGATGCATGATGAAGACGCCTGGCTTCGACACCTATGAACCATGGTCGGGTGAACAGCGGCCGCTCTATCTCGCTCCGATGGCAGGTGTTTCTGATCTTCCCTACCGCCTGCTTGCAAAGGAATGTGGCGCAGACATTACGATCACAGAATTTACGAACAGTACGGCACTTAGTCGAGAAGCAACTGCGTCGTGGCGAAAAATGGAATCCGACCCAAGAGAACAGCCGTTCATTCCTCAAATCTTTGGAGGTGAAATGGATGACATGGTCACAGCTGCGACCATGCTCGAAGATTCTGCTGATGTGATTGACTTGAATTTCGGCTGCCCTGCTCCGAAAGTGACCAACATTTGTGCTGGAGCAGCCTTGATGGGAGAGCCTCAAAAACTGGTTTCGATGGTTGAGAACATTGTCGATGCTGTCAACGTACCAGTCACAGCAAAGATGCGTTTGGGCACTGGCCAAGGTCCAAACAATGCTGTCAACATCTGTCAATCCCTCGAAAAAGTCGGAGCACAACGTCTGTGCATCCATGGAAGAACATTGCGACAACGATACTCCGGTATCGCCGATTGGGAGACCATCCAGGCGGCTGTCAATGCTGTCGATGTCCCAGTTGTTGCAAATGGGGACATTACCGATGCGGAGAGCGCGCAGCGTTGCTTGGAATTGACCAATGCCTCAGGACTGATGATCGGCCGTGCAGCCATCGGTCGCCCTGATGTCTTCGCCCAGATCAAGGTCGGACTTGGCTGGATGGATGAAGCAGAATTACCTTGGGTACAGGAACATCAAGACGAGTGGGATGAGATGTCGGAGACATCGAAGGCATTCGCTTCACGTCGATGGTGTTGGGATCGATATGTGGCACTCTGCAGAGAGACAACAGGTCTTGCAAAACAAACGATGCAACGTCATGCGATTGCTTTCTCAAAGGGGTTGCCTGGAGCGAAATCGGTTCGAAGCCTGATGCATGAATTATCCGATGTGAACGAATCCGCACAAGCGATTTCAGAATTCCTGAAGCCAATCTCAGAAGGTTGACTTCCAATCTTCGAGATCGTTGGCTTCAGCCCATGCCTCGTCGGTGGTTTGTCCACGCAACTTGAGAACTTCTCGGGAGAGGAGCCAGTAGACGAGAGCGAGCGAGTGTCGGCTCTTGTTGTTTGCAGGAAGGGCAACATCGACGTTTCGCAACTTGTTGTTCGCATCAACAAGTCCAACGATTGGGAGACCAGTGTTGACAGCTTCGCGAAGTGATTGTTGGTCCGATGCTGGGTCGGTAACGAAAAGGATGTCCGGTTCCTTGTAGGAACGGAGTGCTGGGTTGGTGAGGCTTCCTGGAATGAAACGACCAACTGCGGAGTTTGCTCCAATGGCTTCTGCGAACATTCGAGCAGGTCGCTGTCCATACTGTCGAGCAGAGACAACCATGATTTGCGAGGGATCGTATTGGTTCAAGAACGAAGCAATGATTCGAATTCGGTTGTCGGTTTGGTTGAGGTTGAGAAGGTAAAGACCGTCGGAGTTAACGGTGTCGATGAAACGGCTCATATCAGCACTCTTTTGCTTTGTTCCGATGTTTACACCGGATTCTTCGTAGAGTTCAAGTGGAATCAGGAGCCCTGTTTCTTCAGACATAGTAGTGCCTCAGCAAGCAACCGACCTGAACCCTCTTCTTAACCGCTTCGCATCATCTCCAAACTACGTTTTTGATGAAAGAAGGGGAAGAAGTCAAATCTGTGTGGGTGAAAGATGAATTTATGGGGGTCACTTTTGCCGATGCAAAAATAGGCCCAGAGGGCTACTATCTCGACGATTCTGAGAAAGCGTTACCCGTTAGTGCGAGTGATTTGGAGCGCTTCATGTATTGCCCTCTGTCTTGGCAGCTGGCAAAAGAAGGAGCATCCGGTATCGGAGAGGCTGTTGAAGAAGGTGTCGTCAAGCACAAAGAAATCCACAATGAAATGAGCGACTATCAGGAAGCGTTGATTCGGATGCGTCGATCACTGATAATCTGGTCATGGTGGTTTGGAATCATCATTGCCTTTGCCATCGATGCATTCGCTTTTGTTTACATCGATGACATGATGAACTCACCAATTGAATTCGCTCGAGTACTTTCCATGTGGTCTGTTTCGTCCCTCATTGCTGCAGTTTTATCGATTGCACTTCCATGGCGAAATTGGTTCAAGATTGAACGCAGCATCAAGGAAATTCGAGACATGAAAGACCGATTCAATTCGACTGGATTGGAACCAACATGGAGTCCAATCGGTTTCCTTGGAGGATGGTTTTCTGCCGGTAAAACAGAAGCAGGTTTGCTCCTAGCAACGATTGTCATCGGCATTCACGGCATTGCTTTGGTTGCTGCGGAGGATCGGAATCAAGCAGGATTTATACTCCTCGTAATCGCTTTTCTTTGGACGCTCTTTGCAACGTGGCAACTTCAGCGTTCACTCAAAGCGGAAAACGAAATGATTGAACGTCGAGAAAAAGCAGGTCTTGAGGAAGGTACAGAACTTGCATACTCTGACGATGAGAAAAGCAGCGACCTTCTGATGGACGAGGTTTCTGGACTCCGGGGACGACCGGACCAAATTGTCATCATCGAGGGGGAGTTCATTCCAGTTGAACAAAAGACTGGAAGAATCCCGAAGAAACCGCATAAATCCCATCGCCTGCAACTTCTCGCATACATCTCACTGGTCGAAACAAGTACAGGAAAGACGCCGCCATATGGCATTCTTCGCTATGGAGATGAAGACATCCATCAAGTGTATTGGGATCAACATGCAAAACAGCATCTTCAGGACAGCATCATCGAAGTTCAACGATTGATGGTAGAAGGCGGTGCAAAACGTAATCACGAGCGTGAAGGCAAGTGTCGAAACTGTAGTCGACGTTACGCTTGCAGCGAATCGCTTGTCTAATCGACGACACACACGTCGTCTTGTGGATAGATGGTGCAGGTTCGGGTCACATCCACACTGAGAAGGAAATTGTCTTGTTCTGAAATGATTCCACCGCCAGTTCCGACAATGTTGATGTTCCATTCTCCGGAGATGAACTCACCATCGGCCTCCGGTTCGATAAGAACGTATGGAGCTGTTTTCGTTGTATCGTGTGTCGCATTGTACTTGAGGGCTCCAGATGGATCTTTGATTTCGACGTTCACTTCCCGTAGATCGAAGAAATCAGGGAACAGTTCACGGATGATTTCACCAGCCATTTCAGTCTTGAAATACACACCAATCTTTGTGACTTCGGAATCAACAGTGAACTTTTCGTTCCATTCGACATTGATTTCAGCGTTGGTAAAATAGTGCTCAACGACAGTCGTTTTGACGGATGTGGATTGCTGTACATCACCTCGAAGATGCTCCATGTATTCCCTTCCTTGGAGAAGGCCGATGCAGCCTGAGGCAGAAAGCAGCAGCATGGAAAGGGCAACAAAGACCGGGAATAATCTCTGCTGCATGATGTTGCCCAACCGACTCAACAATATGAAAATCACCCCGTCATGGGGAAGCGTTCAAACCACTGTTCAATTTCAACGAAGACGCCTGAATGACGCAACGACGACTCCGAGCGCAAGCGATGACGAACCCTATGAGTGCTGACAGGCATCCATCACTCAAATTTTGCACCGCACGTAGGACATTCCTTCGCATCAGTAGGAATGACTGCCCCACATGCACCACAATCGGCTGTTTCAACGGCAGGTTCACGCTTTCTGCGTGGGCGTCGACGAGGTTTTGCGGATGGAGCTGTTTCATCATCGTCTGCTGTTAGCGGCACTTCAGCATCGTCTTCGAAGGCAAAGTCAGCGCTTGCTTCCGTGATTTCGTTTCCAGCGAGCGAACTATCGGTCAGTCCCATTCCAACGACAACCTTCTCGCCCGGCATGACACCTTCTTCACCCGTAAGCTCGTACAGATCACCACGGATTTCTGCATCGCTTGCAGAGAGTGTGGTCCAAGCAGCACCATCCTCGTCTTTGCCATCATCCTTGAGCGATTTCATCTCATCCTTTGACGGCAAGAAGGCATCCAAATCATGACCTTCAAACGATTCCTCGACGGTCTTGAGTGTGGTTACAACTTGGTTCTGCATGGCCTCAATTTCCTCTTCGGTCATGTCTTCCATGGCAATCTCATCTGCATTACGCAAATCGTACGCAGCAGTGACTTCTTGCTCAGCAGCAACGACGTTCTCGTCCCATTCATCCTCGAGATTCGATTCATCGTAACCAAATTCTTTGACTGCGTCAGCAAAGTCTTCCGAACCACTGACAATTTCATTCTCATCCTCTTCGGGGAGAGAGACCAATTCTTTCTCTTCAGGAACGTCTCGGACACGACGTTCACGGCGTTCAAAGAACTCCGAAACATCTTGTTCAGCACCACAATATGCACAATTCTCCATCAAATCTGGGATGGATTCACCACACTCACGACAATCGTGGAATTGAGAACGTGCCTTCCGTAGGTTGAACGAACAATGTGGGCAACGGTTCTCATCGCCCTCAAGCTCTCCATCACAAGCAGGGCAGTAATTGAAAATGTCACGTTCAACCTCTTCTTCACGCTCACGTGTGAGGAGAATTGCGGCAACCAAAACGCCGATCAAGGCGAGTGCTCCGACAAACATCAGGATGGCGGTTCCGGTTCCATCGCTGTTGCCACCGTTTGCGCCGGTTCCGTCGGTGAAGACGGTTGAGAACGAACGCTCGTACGTATCAGCCACCATCGAATCGGATGGAATCAACTGAACGATGGACATCTTCCCAGATGCTGTGAACGTACACGAAACCTCTGCACGATCTCCAGGGTTTGCAATCGAAACATCGATTGTACCCCACGTATTCTGACTGTTCTTACAGGTGAACGAGACATCGCCCGTTCCACGGGTTGATTTGACATCCAATGTCATGGTATACTTCTCACCCGATTCTAGTGGGAAACTCGCAGCCTCACCAGCATCATCGGTCAAGACCATGGAATCAGGGTCCCAATCGAGTTGCAGGCTGGCTTCAACCATCACCGAACCGGTTGCAAGACTGTTCGTAGGGACTCGATCGTAGGAGCCTGATGCAGCCCGCCATTGAACACTGATTTCTGCCGTATGCTGTCCCAAAGCGGTTCCATGCGATGTTGTGTAGGTGTAGGTTTGCCCAGATGTCAGTACGACCAGTGGTGATTCAAACGTCTGGCCTTCCCATGTGTAGTAGAATGTCCCAGAAACGGTTACATCGCCTGTATTGGTTGCAGACATCGACCAATCAACGAATTCACCTGCTGCGACGGATGAACGATTCGCGAGCGCAAGTGGATCAACGAAAACGTCGGGGAGTTCAGGTAGTGTGAAGGTCGTCAGCAGGACATCGTTCTCGGTACTTTCTTGCGTGAACGAGCCCATTCCATACGGATCGATATTGACTGCAAGCGTGTATTGACCTGTTGGCAAACCGGCAATATCAGAACTTTGGATGGAGGTTGTCCACGCCTGTTGGCTGTATCCCGTTCCTGCGATTACCACATCGAAGGATTGCAGGGAGCGAAGAACAGAGGCACCATCACGAATCTCCAAAACCATTGGAACCGTTGTCTCACCCTCGCCAGCTTCTCGAGCGAGGACACCGGATACAGTCCACGGACCGATGAGCGAACCTTGTGTTGCCGTTATCGTAACGTCGTCTGAATGCGATAAATCCATTCGCGCATCAACAATCAAAGCAACCGTTGCTTCTTTTCCTTGTTCGGAAGATTCCATGATTTCGTCCTGTGCATCCGGTGTGAGAAGGATGTCATAGGAACCTGTTGGAGGAGCAACAAACGTTGTGTTCACCCACACTTCAGACCCTGCAGTAATCGCTTCAGTTGACAATTCGACATCGGTCATTGAACCAGGATAGTTGATTCCGAGATGCGAGGTTGATGCATCCACGCTGCCAATGTTTCCTATTTTCGTGTTCAACTCAACCGTATCGCCTGCATGAATTCCAGTGGACGGATTCATCGACGTCTCGATAATGTACAAACTCGGTAGTCCTTCGACAACAAATGAATGGTAGAATTCGTGCGTGGGTCCGTTGTTGTAGGAATAACTCACCCAGAGCTTGTTCTCACCTACAGACAAACCATCCCATGTTGCCGATACGGTTGCGAAATCATTTGCTTGAATGTTCACTGTTGACGTCAAGAGACGCGTGCTCGGCGAAATCGCATTTGCGTAAAACGAGTATTCGACATTCGCTGCAAGTTGGGCGTTGTTGTTTTGTAGCGTCAACGAACCCGTAATTGAACCGCCTTCAGTGGGGCTTGCGGGAAGAATGCTCAGCGTTTGTTCCGAGGCCTCCACTCCGTTGCTATCGTACGAACTCGCTGGAACAACCGCCAGAGATGTCAGCATCAGGAGAACACAACAGATTGCATATGCGCCTCTCGCCATGGTAATTCGACGACATGCAAAGCACTTGAACCCATCTGGTCAATACCCCAACAAGACCCTACATATTCTCATGGTAGAAGGGGAGAATTGAAGGGTGGTCGCATGTCTAGGCAAAGCATGGGAGGGAGAGTTGTTGCTGTCGGTCTCGTCTCCTTTCTGCTTCTTTCTATGCTCTCGGTTTCACCACCAATTGCAACACATCTCGAAGAACGCACAGAAGCATCCAGCACTTCGGGCGTGAGCATCGTTTTCTCAAACGGTCCCGCTGAGGACGAATCCGTGACCGGCTTGAAAACCGTCACATTTGCACTCTCCGGCTCGGGAACCATTGATTCGATCCTTGTTGAAATCGCAGAAGTTGGAAACGCCTATGCAACGGTTACAAACCTCACAGGTTCTCCTTGGCTGTTCAACCTCGATTCAACATCCTACACCAACGGAACCTACACGCTTCGTGCGACTGGATGGGATACTGATGTGAGTGATGTTACGGTTAGCACGACTGATGAGTTCACCATCGACAATCACATTCCTGAAATCACAGCGTTCACCGTCCTATCTCCCGATGTTGGAAGTGGATCAGCAAGTACCGACCGAGCTTGGTTCAATGTGAGTGAAACGGGAACGCTCGAATTCCGATACGGTATTTCCGATGACGATTTTGACCGTGCTACGCTCCAGAACGTTCCCGGCCCTGGTTCACCTTCAACCGACGGCCCAACATCGCTTGCGTATGGTTGGGACTGGAGCAGTGGTTCGTTTTCTGAAGGCACATGGAATCCTCGTCTTACGGTCTTCGATGATTCTGGACTCAGCAGCTCTGAGACCATCTTCATCGGAATTGACCGAACTGGTCCAACCATGAGCAGTGTTTCCGTTGGAAATGGAAACACATGGCAATCTACAACCTCGATCAGCATCAGTGGTCTTCTTGATGCTGCCAACGATGGTTCAGGAAGTGGCGTTGACATTGTTGAATTGCAAATCGATGGTGGAACGTGGACTTCCCTCACCTCGAACACACATACCATCGAATTGAGCGAAGGCAATCACAGCCTGTCATGGCGAGCCACGGACCGCGTTGGAAACACGGGCAACACTGTCTCAGATACCATTCGTATCGATACATCAATGCCTGAACTCGTTGGTTGGAGTGTCGATCCACTGACAACCGATTTGATTGGTACAGCAAACATATCCTTCTCGACCTACGATCTTCTTTCAGGTGTTGATGAGAGCGCTGTCTCATTGCAATATGGATTTGACTCGAACGGAGTTGGCCAAACTCCCGATCTATCAGGACAGTGGCTCGAACTTCCAGGTTCGGGATTGGACCGTGGATTAGCATTGGCCAATTGGGCAACGAAATCTCGTCAATACCTCATGCTTCGCGCAACGGTTTCCGATGAAGCTGGAAACACCGAAACAACGGAACCTCAAGCCTTCCAAGTCATGCCTGGACTTGATCTGTCATGGAATGCAACCGCAACCGACGTTGATCGATTGGTTGTACGTCCAGGTGAAACGTTTGGAAACATCACCATCACTGGTGAATTGCGTTCAAATCAAATCTACGCTGGAGCGGTTGTCGTCAGTCTCGAAGCTGCTCCTGCTGATCGTAGTGCTACAACGGACTGGACGGTCATGAATGTGGTCACCCTACCTGCAGGGTCGCTTGGCGATGGTGTTGAAACCATTGAATGGACCTACACAGTTCCAAACAGTGGTCAGTACGACTTGCGCCTTCGCATCGATCCGACCAATGTCATTGATGAGAACAGTGAGATCAACAACGACCACTACATGGTCGTCACCGGGGCTGATATCTCGAGCCCTGGCTTGGTGCCGTCCTTCGCTCCAACCCTCACAGCTCTCATCTGTGTCGGCTTTGTTGTTGCAATGCTTCAACAACGAGATTGAAAAAGAGTGGCAGTAGGCGTTGATACATGCGACAAGGATTGCCACGTATTCCGAAGGACAGAATCGCTGTCCTCATCGGTTCGAAAGGGACGACTGCAAAGGCACTTCGTGAAGCGTCAGGAGCGCAAGAGTTTCACATCGATTCTGAATCTGGCGATGTTGAAGTCGTCTGGGGAGAACCTGGCTCGTACGACCCGATTAAGGCGATGAAATTCCCAGATGTTATCAAAGCGATAGGACGAGGCATGGCTCCAAATGCAGCGATTCGTTTGCTTGAAGATAACAACTTTTTCGAAATGGTCGATTTGAAAGATTTCGTTGGAAAGCGATCCCAGCAACAACGACGCATTCGTGCCCGAATCATTGGAAGTCAAGGTAAGATTCGACGCTTGATCGAAAATCTCACCGACGTTGAAATCACGATTTACAAATCGACCGTCGTTCTTGTTGGTGATGCTGACGGTCTTTCCCTTGCCCGTCAGGCCGTTGAAATGATTGCAGGTGGTTCTGAGCACGGAAGTGTTCTATCGTTCCTTGAGCGAAGCCGTAAGCGTATGAAGATGGACAACCGTTCGCTCGAGTACATCGAGACCCGTCAAGACGAGGGGCGGTCAGATGGCTTCGATGGACTTGTTCCCGGACTCGCTGACATCTCCGAGCGTCGTGGACGACGTCTACGTGCCAGCCAAATCGATCCTGATGATGATGAAGCCGTTGATACTATGATGGAAATGGCTGATGACGAATCCATCACGTGGGAAGAAGAGTGAATCACTCTTCCTCAGTTCGCTCAGCAACGTGTGAAAGATCCATTTCGAGAACATCGTACATTGCATCTGCTAATTCAACATCAAGCCCATTCTTGTTAGCCCATTCTACGAGACGTGTCACATCACGAACCAAGAATTCCTTCGCTTTCGGGTGATGTTGTACAACACCTTGGCCAACATCGATGACGATTGGAGCATTACCATGCCATAGAATGTTGAATGGTGAGAAATCACCATGCACCAATTCTGCTTTTTGCCATGAAACTGCAAGGAACTCAAGCATTTCATCGTAAACAGCTTCTGGATGGTCGATTTTGACATCTCGTAACTTCGGAGAAGGTTGAGATTCGGTTCCTAAATAATCCATAACGAGGACGTTCTTCTGAATAGCAATCGGTTGTGGTACAGGTAGACCCCAGCGGTAGAGTCGCATCAAATTGCGGTGTTCTTTGCGTACCCAAATGTCGACAAGGTCACGATGTCGTCGTCGAAGTCCACCGAACCGTGGGTCGCCCTCGATGTACTGCATCAAATTCTTGAAGACTGCATTGGATGTGTGGAAAATCTTGACGGCAACACTCTTTCCTTGTTGATCGGTTCCGTGGAACACGTGTGCTTCCTTTCCACGAGCGACTGGAAAATCGAGTGTATCCAAAACCCCTGCATTCATCAGTTTGTACAAGGACATCAATGTGAGGCGATCAAAGACTTGGTCAAACACTCGACGATCGACCCAATCGTAGGTCCCACTGCCCATCGCCCCTTGTATTCGTTTCTCGATTTTCTGGAACATACGCTTGTTCTTATCGTCCTTCATCCAATTGTATTGGCTATCCTTCTTCTCCAATTCAGACACAAACTTTGAGGTATGTTCCTCATTGTAATCATGATCTGCTTGTTCTTCAGCAGAACGTTGACGTCGGTTTCGTTTACGACGTGTTTGTTTGCGTTGACGGGTGCGTTCCGTTAACTCATCCCAATCGTCACCAGAACGTGCCATACGAATACTCCTCAATCGCATGTTGGGGTTCGTTCAACTTCAATCCTTTGCCATATCAAGCAAACAAAGCATCGATATCGTCGTCATCATTGTCGTCATCGTCGAGAGGTTCTGGCTCTGGCATTTCTTCAACCACGGGTTGCTCTTCAACGACCTCTGGTTCATCATCGGAACCAAACATATCATCGACGTCATCATCGTCATCATCGGAACCAAACATATCGTCGACATCATCATCATCAGAACCGAACATGTCGTCAACGTCGTCATCGTCTGCAGCTTCTGCTTCTTCTGGAGCATCGGATGAGCCAAACAAGTCATCGCCAATATCGTCATCATCGATGCGTGAATTCATGCCGAACATATCAACGACTTCTGGAAGAACTTGCTTCCTTGAGAGATACATGGCTTGTGTCTTAGTGTAGCGGTGCTTGACATCCGCTTTCGAATCTTGGAAATCCCATGGCCATACGATGATGAGATCGCCTTCTCGGACCCATTGTCGACGTCGCATCTTTCCAGGGATTCGAGCCATTCGTGTTTCTCCGTCAGCGCAGAGGACGGTAACTCGGCGTCCACCAAGAATCTCTTCTGCAAGAGCGAACATTTCGCCTTTGTATCCGAGTTCACCTTTGCTCTTTCCATCGTTTGGAAGTTTGACACGGATTTTGCCTGGTGAACCCTCAGGATTTTCCAAGCGTGCGAGTTCTTCCTCGTCCACTTTTTCCTCATGACGTCGTCCCATAGGGTCTCACCATGTTATTCGAGAGGTCGACCCCTCTTGAAGTCGCCCCTCTTCAGCGGAGTGATTTAGCAGCATCTTTGCACAGGTCGATGAGCTCACCACCAACCAAACCGAATGCAACGGTTCCAATCGCACAGAGTGCGATAGCAATACGAATGGAAGCACCGGAAGCAAGAGGTCCTTTACGACCTTCTTCAGGCTCGTGGAAGTACATCACAACGCCGATTCGCAGGTAATAGAACATGGAGATGGCGCTGTTGATAACCATCAACAAGGCAAGCCACCAAACCCAGTGAGCATCACCAATGGAAGACAGAGAACCTGTACCTGTTGCAACTTCGACAATTCCCATGATGACGAGCAACTTGGACAAGAATCCAGCCATTGGAGGGACACCAGCAAGCGAGATCATGAACAGGAACATGGCGACGGCGAGAAGTGGTTCTCGCTTGCCCAATCCTGCAAGCGATGAGAGGCGTGATGCTCCCCCTTCCATTTCGAGGACACCAAGTACAAGGAACGCTCCAAGCTTAAAGAAGACCAGAACGAACATGTGGAAGAGAAGTGCAGCGACAACGACATCCATCGCAACATCAGCATCGTCAACCAGTCCCCAGTTCCAAGCCCCGATGGCCGTTAGTGCTGCCAACATGTAACCTGCATGAGCAACCGACGAGTATGCAAGCATACGCTTTGGATTCTCGCTACCGAGAGCAGCGATGTTGCCCCAGGTCATAGTCACAGCAGCAAGTATGCCGAAAAGGCCAATCCAAATAGCTGAACCATCTGCATTTGCTTCAGGAACAGTGATGATCAGAAGGACACGCATCAGACCAAGCATTCCCATTGCCTTGCTTGCGGTTGCGAGAACACCGGCGACTGGACTGTTTGCACCAGAGTATGCATCAGGTGCTGCAAAGTGGAACGGTGCAGCGCTGATCTTGAAAGCAAATCCAACGAGAACAAATCCGAGTGCCATCATGCTGAGCGATGTTGCGCCTTGCGCTTTCCATTGAGCAGCTAGTTCATGGAACTGAAGTGATCCCGCCCAGAGATAGAGCATGCTCAATCCGTACAATCCAACTGCGGAAGCGACAGAACCGACGATGAAGTACTTGGCACCGCCTTCAGAACCTGCTCGTGATTCCTTGTGGAAGGCAACGAGAATGTAGGTTGAGAACGAAGCAAGTTCCAATCCAACGAACAAGACAAACATGTCTTGAGCGAGGGCAACAACGCTCATTCCGAGCGCTGAAGTCAACATCA
>CALDQY010000164.1 GCA_937911445.1 uncultured Rhodobiaceae bacterium
CGCGTATTGGAAAACTAGCGATCGGCCTGGTCCAGAACCAGAGCCTGAACCTGAACCTGAGGAAATCATAGAGTGTGATGATGGATTGGAGGATTTCTTCGAAGAATCCGACATCAACGGTGACGGCATGATGAACGCAGACGAGTTCCGCCGCTCGGGCGCACCCGGAGACGTCGAATTCAGCGACATTGACATTTCAGGAGATGGGTTGATCGAATTCACCGAGGTATTGGCATTTGTTTGTAACTGTGAAAACGAACTTGACCTCTTCATGGTACAACTTCCAGATAAAACAGCAGCAGAATTCTTTGAGCAGTTGCCGTTCAAGAACGACATTGATATCGAAGTTCTCGACATGAACCAGGATGGGTTCGTTGATTCCATTGAAATTGAAAAAGCAATAGCAACGTGTACAACGACATACAACCCGTTCGACAGTGATGGAGATGGTATCCCAGACATCGACGACCAGTTCCCAGACGATCCGAGCGAGTCAAAGGATGCTGACGGGGATGGCATCGGTGACAACGCTGACTTTGCACCAAGCGTAGCCAACGATATGCTCTATGGTGCAGGTGGTGCCATTCTCATCGTCCTGATTGGTTTGATGGTTCTCTTCGCACGAGGCGGAGGAGGTTCAGGACCAAGCATGGATAAAGAATGGAACAAGACTGATGCATTCGCAGAACAGATGTTGAACAATCTTGCACCTGCACCCTCGTTGAGCAGGGAGGCATTTCAATCGAGCATGGTGAGCGAATCTGCCTCACCCTCTACGTCAACCGATGTACCAATCTACGACTTTGGTGAAGCCAATTTTACGCCAGAACCTGTGGAAGACCAACCTGCAGCAAGTCTGATGGGAATGATGGATTCAAACGGACGAGAACACATCGAATATCCACCAAACAGTGGGCGATTGTGGCATCGTGACAACCCTGACTCCGCTTGGATCAACGACTAGTCTTCGATTTTCTCTTTCGTAAACCTGCTGAATCCATCAGTCGAAGGATGTGTCTGTGCAATTCTGGAAGCAGCTCAAACATTGCAATCGCCATGACAAACATGGCAAAGAGTGAGACAACACGGGCAGCATAGGAATGTCCGAATTCAAACATGCTTAAGCCAAGATATTCCCAGCCCTGGTAGGAAAGATGCATCCAAACCAAGCCTGCATTTCGGAACAAGTTGAGAATGTGGATTATTGGAATTGTGAACAAAAGAGCACGAATTCGACGCTTGCGGTCAACATCAAGTACGGATATTGCTCCAATAAAGACAATCATGGATTGGAGAGCAGTGCAAGCAAGGACGAAATTAATTCCAATGAATCCACCATCTGCCATAATTAATTCTGTCTGGAAGGGATGCTCTGCAAAACCATCGGTCATGAACCACTTGTTTCCATCCCAATCGTCCCACAAAAAACGACCTTCGTCCGTGTTCACATAGGTTTCACCAAGTTTGATATCGACCGTTCCGGTGAATGAAAGGAACATGGCAACTTGGGTTGCTACAAACCATATCGCCAAAACGGAAAGCCAAGGAATGTGAGCAACCAATAGGTATGGACCACCTGCATATGCAACACAACCACGTGCCCAGTTGAGTGCTGCTCGATCCCTTTCTGTCAAGGAGCGTGCTTCTGCGATTACCAATGCCACTGCGATCGGTAAAGCAAGTGCAGTCATGATGGTAAGAACAAGGTCTTCTAGCTCAAAGTAGTACAATGAATCGTTGAAGAAATACAATCCGACGAGAATCCAACCACACTGAGCGAGTCGTGAAACGCCCTCATTGTGACGCCTGTGCCATGAAATGGCTAGAAAAACCATCCCAAGTGCACCAGCGATGGTGGCTACCTCCTTGGAAAGGAACATGTTAATCGCAGAACGGGTGCTCATAGAAACGTTTGCCCATTAAGTCCAACAACTGGAATGAACTCGATTGTTCATGGAAGGACCTATTATCGATGGTTCTGGTTCGGCCTCAGGGCCAATCGCATTCATCGACCGTGATGGTGTTCTAAATTATGGTCGCAATGGCTACGTCAATCACCCACACGAACTGAACGTCATTCCGGGAAGTGGTAAAGCCATTGCTCGATTGCGTGAAAAAGGCTACGCCATTTGTGTGGTCACCAATCAATCACCAATCATGCGTCAACTTTGGACGGTCGAACGATTGCATAGCATTCATGAGGAATTACGAAAGCAACTTCTCGAAGAAGATGAAAATGCCATGATCGATGTGATCATGACATGCCCACATCGAACAAGAGATCGTTGTGGATGTCGAAAACCTTGGCCAGGAATGTTGGTGCAAGGAAACAATCTCCTGCGCAATGAACGAAAAGTCAACGGAAGGATTGACTGGTCAGGACCTAAACCCGAACCTTGGCATCGATTAGATGCCATGATTGGTGACCGGAAATCGGATATGGGAGCAGGATGGGCTGTTGGTACTCGAACGTTCGAAGTGTCGGATCGTTTGGGCTTACCGCAAGTGATTGAGCGAGTGCTCGATGAGGACGATGATGGCGATTTCTATGACCCGATGAGGTGGTAACATCGGTTGGCTCGGATTGGATGATACTGATTCATTGCAGGGAGGTTGCACCACAGAAACCCTGTTTCGCCTCATTCAAGCACTACCCGAACATGTCACGGTTGGTCCAGCGCGATTGGTTCGCTTGTGGCCGTTTGCTCAACAACGGACTCGGGGGAACGCTGCAGTTGCTGTTGAATTAAACACAGAAGACGAACAAGGATTACTCGTGTTTTTAGAACACTATTGGAGAAACTGCATCCTTCCACTGAGAGGAATGGTTCAAACAAGCCAACATAACGACAGGGAACAGTTTCCTTCCGATCCTGGAATGGTCTGGTTTTCAGAATCAGTCAATGATTACACCATCTACAGGGAAGGACTTCGACGAGAACTTTCACTCCAGAACTTACCAACCCCGACAAAATCATGGGGAGGTCATGGCCAAATTGGCGCAACACTCGCAATTCTCTGGCCAGCCGAGGAATTGACCTTCGAAGCGATCGCCTGGAGAGAACCTTCGGCCAATGGTTTGAGGCAGTTGGATAAGCGTGCGATTGAACACGTTGACGAGATGGAAGGGACATTCCTCTGTAGGGATGACCGCTTGGGTGAATCTCTTCTCGCACCAAGAGGCGTTTCTCCAGTTTTGTTCGGTATTCGTGCATGGACGAGGGACGTTGCAATGGAAGCACTGGAAGTCTTGCTGGACGCACCAAACACTGAACCCGTCATCGGCTCGCTCGTCTTTGAGACAAATCAAGCTACGAACGATCATTTGGGGCATTCCATCGTGGGCCGTGTCGACAGAGTGGAAGTTCTTCGTGGAGGTCACACGGTGATTCATGCCTCTGAACAGCGATTTCTTGCGTTCAAAGAATCTGGTCAGATCGCAACAATTAGCCAGCAGCTCCGAGAGGGAGACGTTGTTGAGTGGAAAGGGCTAATGGCACCAGATCAATCCATCCATATTGAGTTCATGAAAATTCAACAACTTGCACCACATAAACACCGACCAGCATGCCCAACCTGCGACAAATCCATGTCATCGATGGGCAAGGACCAAGGATTACGATGCAAGAAATGTGGTCATAAGACGGACGATTGTTGGATTGAAACACCTCGTCTACTACCAGTGAATCAATGGTTTCAACCTCCAGCGTCCTCCAGAAGGCATCTCGCCAAACCATTGGATAACGCTCCAAGCATCCAAAACAATCTTTAGCGGTGATTCCAACAAACGACCATGTCAGATGAAACCACGAAGAACGTCACAACTGCGATTCTCATTATCGCTTTCATCGGAATGATGATCTTCGTCGCTATGCGAGCTCGAAAAAATCGTGAAAACATGTTGAAGAATCATGCGCCCAAGGTTGCAGGTGAAGACACGTTGGAAGGCGGTGCACGCCATCCGCAACGCTTTGATGAACCTGATGAGGAAGCACTTGAAGAAATGGCAAAACTCCTTGGCGAAGATTCAGAAGATGAAGCCTGATTCTTCGATTCGACAGTCTTGAACATCACCATTGAAATCTAGGTGAAGGACGTTCCTTTGACCTGCATACAAACCACAAATATCGAATCCCTTTTGTTCAAACTCCGACTTTGACCGAGAACGATAGGCTTCTTCAGAACCCGTCACATCTGTTCCTGACTTGGAAATAAGGAGAAGCGTTGTCTCAGATTTAATTCGATCTGCTAGATCGATGACAGCAGCAAGAGTCTCTTTCTCGATTCGGCCAGTAGGGTTGCACCAATCATCCAAGACGACGAGTCCGACTCTGGGTAAGCTGCGTTCTGCTTCAACGATTGCATCAACACAACGATCCATTGCACCAATGAGATTCATGGCATGAAATCGACTTGATTCGACGATGTTCAAGGATGCGAAAAGTTGGGAAAATCGTGTTGCGTTTGGCATCTCTGGTGAAGCCCACAGGACTCGACCACCAGATTGAATTTCGTTGACAGCACAGTGAAGCCCAAATGTTGTTCCACCACACCCGCCTTCAACTGAAAGGTGAATGCGTTTTCCTGTCAAATCCATCGACCATCGCTGCGCCATGGTTTGTGCAATGAGTCCTATGATTTGACTTCGTTCATGCAAAATGCTCATGACCTCCCTCTCGATGGTAGGTTCATGTCCGGAGAGGTCCGAAAGGGGGAGCGTATTCCAAGGAGAGACCCACCGCCATATGAAGAAGCCGACAGTTTTGGTCAAGCTGTATCTCGTGACGGTTTTTTCAAGACAGCCATCGAGGACGCCAATCAATACGGTCCCGTCGGTATGATGATTCTCCTCTTCATCGTTGCAACGATCACAGGAGCAGCCATCAAGTTGCTCGAATCGCTTTGAGAATGCAAAAACCGGCTTCTTTGACCACCCTGCAAGCGATATCTTCAAACCC
>CALDQY010000165.1 GCA_937911445.1 uncultured Rhodobiaceae bacterium
GAAGCGCAAATTGGCATGGATGAAGGAGTCGATGCGACGTCTTGGTGTTGAACATTACCTCATAAGGTAAACAAAGGAATTGGTGAACATGGAGCGCAAGCGAATCTTCAACCTCGCCATGTGGGTTGTTGCCTTGCTCATCATCAACATCATTTGGGCCAACGTCGCTTCAAACAAGGCCTCACAGCAACTCAACGATCGTGGTTTTGAATTCCAAGAAGACAGAGACGTTTCGCTTCAAGCGGTCTTTGGAAGCGATTCGGAACTACCCGTGACCATCACATCTGAATTTGTCCATCGAGATGACCCATCTCGTCAAGCCAATGTTTCCTGGAGGCTCATTGATGCTTCAGGAAATGTTGTGTTGAATTGGGTTGGTTTAACCAATGAAGCCGCTTCGGTCGATGCTGAATTGCCTCCAGGCGAATACACACTGAACACAACCGTCGAGGAGAACATCATCGCCATTCAATATCTCAACGTGGCTCCATTCGCACCGATTGCAACGATGGGCCACATACTGCTTTCTTCCCTTCTGGTCGTGCTTGCATTCGGTGAATCCATCGTTCGAAAATTCATTACCAATCGCATGGAACAATCCGGCGGAAAAGAGAACAAGCCGAAAGAGTTCAGAAAAGCACGCATCGGTATGCCTGAGGTTGAGGGTGTAAGCGAAGCCGATGATTCACCTTGGCGCGACCCAATTACGCTTTGATCAAAGGAAATCGGTCAACGACATCTGTCGTGCACGATCGTTGTTGAACAGTGATTCAACACTCCCTGCCAACCATTCCATGTTTTGTCGCGTGTAAGTATCAACACCGTACGTATCCATGACGTGTTTGGTGACTTCGATGTATTTCCGAACAGCCCCTTCAGATACGGTGAGAGCGAGACGGCCGTTGCAAAGACCTCCTTCGCTCCGTGCTACACCGTGAGCTGACAAACCACGTCCTCCAGCCTTTTGCGCTTGGATGCAATGACCTGCAAGTGGCATTCTTCGGTAGGAATGGCCACATTTGAGACACCGAACTTTCTGCCGACCATAGGCGTTGAGATTCCCGCGAAGGTCGGGTAAGAAGTGCGATCGAATCACAGAGGAAGCCACGGTTCGAGCATCGATGGCTCGCAAACGTTGACAGAGATTCAGCTGACCATTCATTTTGTCGATCATGGTTGCAAGCGTCTTGTACGCAGACAACTCAGGACCCTCGTCAATTCGGTTGCAATCGTGGGTGAACCCGTAGCCGCGTACAGCGGCGACCGAACCCAATCGGCGCTCAACGAAATCCATGGTGTCAGCGATGTCCTTTGGGTGGGGTTGATGCAACGTCGCTTCGTAGAACCGTCGTTCGTAGAACCAAGCAGCATCGACGTTCAAAGCCTCCTTATCGATTTCAGTTGGATTGAGTCGCGTGGTCAGGACAAGTGGAGCATCCATTTGACCCCCTCGATTTGCAGGCAAAATCTCACGACTAAAGTTGAGCAATCCATCCATCAAGAGCATGATGGCGTCTTCATCCCCATCGCAGTTCCTTCGCTTTGCAGCATGGAAGAGAGGGTGAGCATAACCACCTGAACAATCAGCCCAGCCGATGATTCGAGAAAGAACGCCTCCGGATGTGTGTGGTGCTAGGGCACAGATGAGTTGTCCGACCAAATCGTCCTTGGATGTTGCATTGTAGTATGGTTGTAAACCGTAAAACTTGACGAGAACTTCATCAACAAATTGAGCGGTTCGAAGGAAATAATCTGCTGCGTTCTCTGCAACGATGAAATCCTGAGGGAACAATTCAAGCATTTGATCGTCGCTTTCCAAAGGTTTTCCTTCCCAGTCGTGCGTATAGCCAAGAGCGTGCAAGCGTTTCCAATCAACATCGATTTCTTCCGGTGTAAAATGGGTGACAGGGACATCGCTCATATCGAATCGAACGGTACCATCACGGAACACAGGAAGGTCGTACTTGGCTCGAATGAGGCCCTTTTCAATTGGCTCAGGCGTTTGATTCCGGCTTTTCAGTTCCTTCACACACTTGACCTGTGAGGGCAAGCGATCCATACCAATGCGAAGTTGAGCATCTTCTATGATCGCCTCAAGTGGAACGCTTTGCATCTCTCCTCGACGGCGACTGTTACCAGTCGACTCTTTCATGTCGGTTCTTCCACCACACGTTTCACCGACCTTGGGAATTCCAGCATCATCAACTACACGATGATGGCATTGAATGAATGGAGAATCCTTTCCACACTTGGAACAAATGCGCTTGCCCATTTGGACACGAATCGAACCCTTTCCTGCTGCGTTTGAGATAAGGCGTTGATTCCCACCTTCGAGGGCGATCGGGAACAGCATGTGCGAGCGTGGCGACATTTCTCTGGGTGCAGATTTCTCCGGGCGCCCCATTCGACAACCAACACGTTGAGGCGCAGCATGCTCCCAGCGGAGTGACGAAATCTCTCGAATCAGAGGTAGAATTCCATCCACTACGTGGTCATCGTGGATGCGCAGAGATGTCTTGTACAAGCTGGCATTCACGGGACCAGAATCTTCAACAGAATCGGCCGCTTTCTGGCCAACTTGGTCGGTCTCTGCGATTCCGAGGCCCTGTTGCCGAGCTTCGGTTTCTGCAGCAATTCGAACTGTTGCTCTCTGTTTCTTCAACTCTCCAAGTCGTGTTGATTCGTTTCGAAGGACGGTGTTGCAGTTGCGCAATTCAACGATACGTTGTTCGACCAAGGATTTCAAATCGACATTTTGGTGGAGCTGTCCGTCCTTCACAGTGTACCCCAATCCATGACTCATCGCTTGCCAACCACACGTGGCAACGATATCGTCTCCATCATGATGGTGTGAAACGCCGAGCAGAAGCAACGCTCCTTTGACCAAACCATGTTGCATGAAGGTCCATCCTTCAGGGAGTTCGTCGTCAAAAATCGGTTGCTCAGGTTTGACATCGAGGCCAATTGTTTCCATATCGTCGAGTGGAGGTATCGTCTCTGGTTGTAGCTTGTCCATCGCTGATGCTTGCCAACCTTTCGCAGCACCTTTGAAACGCATCCAAGAATCTTCCAGATATGGGTGGTTGACATCAACATCGATATCGGTCGGTGCTTCGATGATGCCATGAGGAAGGGCGTCTAGCAACGCAGGAACCCATTCAATCGGTAAATCGAGGAACCATGGGTTGTGCGGAGGTGCAAGTGCTGTCCGCCACTTCTCAGCAATGCTTGATGCTTGGTCCCAACTCAGGGCGAGTTTCGATAGGTATCGGTGCCATCGTCGTCGGACATGGAACTGGGCAAAACCGTCTTCGACGTCGACTGCTCCAGGAATTCCGTCTGGAACTTGACCAAGTCCCTTACAAATTTCTGAGAACACATTCACATCCTCTTCTGTTTCCAGCGCATCGATGAGATCACTAGCCCACCAATCGGTCGTATACCCTGCAGGAACCAGATTTTTGTTGTTCTCCATAAATTCCCCATAACCGATGACAATCTCGCCATTGTCCCAAATCGAACGGATGTCACTGCGTATTTTTCTGAGATGTTCGCTCTCATCAATTCGTAAGAATTGGCCAGAGGAAAGGACCACCCAAGGCCCTTCAGAGTCGTTGCATGGTGTCACAGCACAAGCCTTTCCTGGGCGCTCAATTTTCATCTGGGTTCCAATGGTGATGAAATCGTCAAGGACCAACATCGAGGCTGGATTAAGCGATGCTGCCGCAAGTCCCGAGGGGCGACCTCGCCCATAACGCAAGCGAAAACCGCCCGGTTGCTGAGGGCCTCCAAAGATGGGTCGTCCAGCGATGATGTCCTTCATGAATATGTCAATCGGAGCAACTCGACGGCTATTGAACGCGTCCTTGTCGGAGTCGCCTTTGTCCTCTTTTCCTTTGGATGCAAATTTCGAAATGAAATCCCATCCGGGAACTTTGAGTCGCTCGGTATGTTTCTGAATTTTGGGCGCCTTCAAGCACATACCTTCTCCGATGACGAGAAGCACACCACCTCGAATTCTCGCCTCGTCGATGTTTCGAACACGACCGTACCCTGCGCATTCGATGGATTCGGTCGATTCACCGTTGATCATGATAGGACATGCACGAACAATTTCATCGATTTCAGCAGGTGAAGGGCGATACTGCAGGTTTCCACGATACAAACCAAATTCTTCCTTAACACGCTCGACTTCACCATCGCTTGGAATGTACGGTCCAACGTTCAGTTCACGGCGAATCATGTCAGCAATCAGAACAGCAAGGGCTTGTGCGGTACCCCCCGCAGCACGAATCGGTCCGGCGAAGTGGACGGAGACGAATGGAGACCCATCGACGTTGTTCAGCAAGCGAACTTCACTGATCCCTTCCAAAGGAGCAACGAGTACAGCTTCGGTCAAGATTGCAAGACCGACGCGCAAGCCAACATCGATCGATTTGACCATGTCGTATCCTTTTTCTCTGAATCCTTTGGCAACACGTTGAGCCATCATGATCGAGGTCGTTTCACGGTCATGTTCAGCAAGCAGGGCTCGAATATCGTCTGCAACAGGATAGGAATCCAAATGCTCAATCAACAATTTCTCAGTACGGCCAGCAAGGTCGTTTGCACGAGGAATTTCAACGAATGGTTTCGGATCAAGACCAAGTTGTCGAGCTTCCTCAGCGACTCTGTATGCATGGTCGGCATGCTCGTCGAGAATCTGTTGGTATCGTTCCATTTCTTTCTCAAGTCTTGAAACATCGACGCCGATCAAAGGATTGAGGTGATTGGTCGATGCTTCGTTTGACATGAACCTCGACCCCTGTTTCTGTGTTGTTGTCGAGACTTTATGATGCAATCGGCTGACCCGTATCCTCTTTGCTAGCCCAACATTCATGCGTCGGGTGCCACAGCATCAAAGCATGAGCGTTCATGCATCGTTGAAATCGTTACCAGAGTGGAATCGATTGGTCGAACTCGTCCGAGAACTTGCGTTCCTCGATGGAGGTTCCGATGATGCGTTCACGCTTGCATCCGGTCGCCAGTCGCGTTGGTTCTTCGACATGAAGCCCGTGATGATGCATACCGAATCCTCGAAACTTCTCGCCCACCTCTTCAACCACCGATTGGATGACCTCAATCCTGATTTTGTCGGTGGACTCGAACTCGGGGCTGTCCCACTCACAGCGATTGTTATCACGGGTGCTGAATCGGATCATCGCAAAGGGTTCATGGTTCGCAAATCGCCGAAAGGACGAGGCGGTCGCAAGACCAACAATCCTCCTGGAATCGAGGGGGCTTCAATTGCAGGTGGCGGCAGTATCGTCATTCTCGAAGATGTCACCACGACTGGCGGTTCATCCATTCAAGCCGTCGAACGCATCCGTGAAACCACATCATGCGATGTTATCGCAGTCATCAGTATCCTTGATCGAGAGGAAGGCGGTGTTGAGGCCTTTGCAGATGCAGGAATTCCGTTCGAAAGCATCCTCACACGTTCCGATATCGCTCAGTAGGTGACTGAATTGGACGTTCTCGTGCCATCTGAACAGACCAAAACGGGTCAGTCAGTTCCAGATGCATCGTTCAACGACCTTTCGTTCTTTCATGCGAGCGAAGGAAAACCCCTCGCAACACCTTGGCAAGTTGCCATGACACGAGCGGATTATTTGGCACAATTTGACCTCCCGAAGGGCATGTTGCTCGATTGTGCATGTGGTTCGGGCATCCAAATGGCAGCCTATGCTTCACGCCTGAAGCAACCCGCTCTCGGGGTTGAACTGGACCGCGACCGTGCAGTTGCAAGTTGTTTGAATCTCAATACAGTTGCACGTCATTACGCCTCATTTGATCAAGGATGGCACCGTCGTTCACTCGTCGTATCGGGCGATGGAACTGCGAGCGATGCTATCGCTTCAGCGGTAGGGCTCGAATCGACCAGTGTTGCAGTTCTCATGCTCGACCCTGCGCGTCCTCGCAACTCACGTACGCATGACCTTGATGAGATGCAACCAAACCTTCCGAGTGTGTTCGAAGCTTGGAAGCCATACCTTGCCGCCACAAATCGTGGCCCTTGCATCGTTCTCGATCTCTCTCCGAGATTAACGCAAGAACTTCGAGATGGTGTCGAAGCCATCGTTGATTCGTTCTGGCCAGGCATTGAACGAACCTGGACCTGGATGTCTCGAGGAGGTGGGCGCGTTGACCGACTCGAACTTTGGCTTGGTGGTGTTGCAACACCCAACATCAGCAAGCGTTTTGTTCGCCTTTCTCGCACGTTCGGCGGTGAGGATACCGTTGTCGAGCAAGATGAATCCATTCACGTCGAACGCCTCGGCTTGCAAACAGCTCGTCGGAACGAATGGGTCACGATTCTTGATGCAGGATTGGTTGAAAGTGGACTTGTTGATGCGTGGTTGAGCGAGCAGCTGAGTACCGCATCGGATGTTCGATGGGCAGATGCATCACCTCGCCGTCCGCGAATCCACCATAATAGTCCTTTGAAAGACGATGCTCATCCGTTTGTTGTTGCCTCAGGCCGGGTTGTCGAACTCCTCGATGTCCCCTTGGACGAGGCCAACATTGACTCGATTGTTGCAACTGCCCTCGACAACGACATTTCGGCGTTGACGATTCGTTGTGGTCTCGATGCAGCGCTTCAACCTCGATTGCAAGGAAGCATCGATCGACAATTGCGCAACCGACAAGGTCGCAGGAGGGCGTTTTTGACACGACATACATCCTCAAACCATCTTCTCCTTTGCGTCCAATATCCTCAGAATTCTGATACCTGAAATCGGACCCCTGCATCGCGGTCTTGATATAGGGGAGGTTGGTCGGAAACTTGCTC
>CALDQY010000166.1 GCA_937911445.1 uncultured Rhodobiaceae bacterium
CGATGGATGTGGTGGTGAAAGTGAGGATGCACCAGCTTCACATTGATTCCAGCCCTTGCAGCTGTCGGGTTAGCCATCGCCGTTGCACGACGTGACTAAACACAGCGCTCGACAAGTCGTTCAAGGAAACGACGGTGTTCACCGCCCCACATCTGAAGGATGACGGACAGCTTTGATTTGTCCGCATGAAGCACCCCTTGGAAGAAACCAACACGGTCCAAATCGCTGTGGACGAGTGGGAGATGCTCGTGCTCGATTTCGACAAGAAGGCCATCCTCGTTTTTGGAGATGGTGATGGAAGGGTGTGTGATGATATCCTCTACAATCTCGAACTCGACTCTCCTTGAGGAGAGGAACGCTTCAACACCAGAAAATAGGGCATCGACATCGATGCCCATTCCGTCCATGTCGGCACCGTACGAAGCAAGGAAGGGTAGGTCCGTTTCATTCTGTTCCATCAGATGATCCAGCCCACGAGCCATCTCATCTTCGTCCATGGAATCACGCAACCTGAGAGAGTTTGGTCCAACCGACCACGCGTCCATCGGTTGCATCGACGGCCACAGCAAACGTGTGTTCCCAGATGCCTTCCTCCCATGTTCGTGAGAGGTCGAGCGTTGTTGCTCCAACGGTGGTACTGGTCAATTGACCGAGCAAGTCGTTGGCACCATCACCAGGAACGGCAACGAGGAAGCCAACGCGTGCATCGTCATGGTAGGCGCCAGTCGTATCGAAGATGGCTTCGGAACCTGTCAGTTGGGGGTATCGCTGCGTATCCGACAAGCGTTCCTCCAATGTTGAAATGTTGGCCACGGCCGGTATTGATTCACGGTTGTGGGAAGCCAATTCTTCGAACGATCCTTTGTTCAGATAGGTGCAATTGTCGCTTGTTGGCTCTCCAGTGAGTTCGAACAGAACCCATCCTGAAGTATCGTCAAGTGCCACCCAAGACACGTTCCATTGTGTCGTCGCCCCCGTTCGTTGATCGAGCCCACGCCAAATGTAGCCTCCATCGTCGAGTGCGGCTTTCGCACCACTGGCTGAACCGCCGATGTAATCGAAACATTGCATGGCCTTCTCAAGCGTGTGTTCACGCATATTGGAAGCATCAGGCGGATGGA
>CALDQY010000167.1 GCA_937911445.1 uncultured Rhodobiaceae bacterium
CTTCCATTCTCCCTCTCTTACGATATGTACGATGACGATTGGGATGATGATTGGGGCGACGATGGAGACTTCTACTGCAACGATGGCACTACCATCCCAATGGACTGGGTCAACGACGGAGACGAAGACTGTGCTGATGGCGAGGACGAAATGGATATGGGCGGATCCGATGATGAGTTCATGTGCGATGATGGTGAAACCATTCCAATGGACTGGGTCAACGACGGCATGGATGATTGTGCTGGTGGTGAAGATGAATTTGACTCTGGCGACGATGGCGGTGATGAGGATTACATCTTCTACTGCTCCAACGACGGAGAAGCATATGCCGAGGGTATGGGTGGAATCCTCTGCCCAGAGGGACCTGATGTCACTCCAGAGTGTCCAAATGGCGAAGAATGTGTTTGCATTGATGTGGACGGCAGTTGCTTCGACGGCGACGATGATTGGGGATACATAGCTGTAGACGAAGACGATTCCGGGGATATTGGCAACCTGTACGATGGTTGCACAGAAAGCACGGATCCAGCCGACAGTTATTACGAATGCTGGATGAACGATTGGTTAGATTCTGATGGCAACATCATGGATAGCGATGGATACGATATGGACGAATGCACGGAACTGGCAGATGGCAGTGGCTGGGATTGTCTGCGAGATGTTGATTCACTCATCGATGACATGATCGAAGAGTGGATGGATATCATGGATGCTGATGGAGATGGAAACATCACATGGAACGAGCATGATACCCTCATCATCGGTGAGGATGGCTGGGACAGCGAGGAAGCTCGAAATGCTACAATGATGGCCTGGTCAGAATACGATTCTGATCTTAACGGCGGACTCGATGAGTTCGAATTGGCCGGCTACCTCGAATACATCATGGATGAATTGATGGCTGAAGAGTACGGTGATGGACCTACGTTCATTTGTGGCAATGGAGAAGAAATCCCGTTCGAGTACGTCAACGATGGTGGTGCTGACTGTGCTGATGGTGCTGATGAGCAGCAATACGACAGTGATGGAAATGAAATCAACTGGTTTGACTGCATGGATGGAAGCCAAGTATGGATTTCACAAGTCAATGATGGAAACGGAGATTGTCCTGATAGCGAGGACGAAATGCCTGACATGGGCGATGATGATGACATGGGCGGATCCGATGACGAGTTCGATGACTACGGCGGCGAGGATTATTCTGATGAAATCATTATGTACGTTACCTCAGACATGGACTTCCACTTCGAAGGCGATCTCTCCGATTACAAGATTGAACTTGCAACCTGTGAGAGTGATTACGACATGGATACAGGTGAAGAAACAATGACCTGCACAACGGTCATGTCCGTTGCCATTGCAGATGCTGGCGGAGATTCCGACATCATGTTCCATGACGCTGACAGTTCAGGAACACTCTCCGTTGGTGACATGATTCACATTGGTGAAACAGCCGAATCTTGGGATGAGGTCCGATTGTACTCCATCTCTGCTGATGCATACAGCGACGAGAACCCAATGCATGACGCCCCTGGATTTACCGGACTTGTTGGAATGCTTGCACTCCTCGGAGCTGCATTCATTCGACGAAACGAGTGAAGCCACAAAGGCTTGAAGCGGTCCACCCGTAGGGTGGAACATGAGCGAAGTCCCTGAGGGTGTGAACCTTCCCGCATTTGCGAGGAAGCCTCCACGTCCTACGGTGACGTTGACATTGACCCGTGATGGACCGGATGGTGTCGAAGTTCTTCTTGGACAACGTGCTGAATCCATGCGAGCGTTTCCCGGCTACTGGGCCTTCCCTGGAGGAGGAGTATCTAGAACCGATCGTGAAGGAGAGGCGTTTGTTCAGAATACGACAAGTGGCTCGACTTCATCTATTGTAGCAGTCGTTCGTGAGATGACCGAAGAATTGGGTGTTGTTCCGAGTGGTTCCTCAGTCGCAATGATTGATGTTGAGTTGCGAAAGAACATCCTTGAGGATAAGATGGCCTTCATCAATGCACTGAAAGACGGACATATTGCTCTCAACACTTCTGAATTGAGACACATTTCCAGCAGAACAACGCCTCCATTTGGACCGATGCAATTCGAGAACACGTTCTTCCATCTGCATATCGAGGATCAGGAATTCAATCCTACGACAGATTTGCAAACAGAATTCACTGCTCTTGAGTGGATGAGGCCATCCGAAATGATTGAGCGATGGAAGCGTCATGAGATTCGTGTTGCTCCACCTGTTGTTACACTCCTGATGGAAGTTAATCGGACGTTGAAGCACTTCGATGGTGATATGGTTCA
>CALDQY010000168.1 GCA_937911445.1 uncultured Rhodobiaceae bacterium
AAATAAGACGACAGATATGGGATATCTTCTGAATCTAGCACCTGTAGAGCAGCCTTCTGAATCCTAGCAATCTGTTCTTTTTCAAGTACTGTCGGTGAGATTATGCTAAAATTCCAGAAAACGTACAATGGTCGATTCAGTAGAAATGCCATTTCTCTAGCGATCTGACATTCATGCTTTCTCAGTGTATCATCGATTACGAATGGAACATCTTTCCTGAAAAGGTGTAAATTTCGAAGTAAACCGCTCCGGCCGATCTTTCCAGAGGGGCCATCTATGAGCAATAAGTCGTAATCTCTCGGCAATCCATTTTGAAGAGCCTCTATATCGTACCAAGGAATTTTTGAACCATCATACTCGACTGTTTTTATTGGAGCATGAATGTAATTTGAATCATCACAATAACCAACCCAATTTTCATTATCTTCAACTGAGTAAACTTTGTACTGTTTTGTTAAGAGGTTTGTTCCGTTTCCGCTCCCCAACTCAACAATTGTTGAATTTTCAGGAATAAGCTGACGTACAGCGGTTAACACGCCGAGATCTATTGGAAAATGTGACTTCGTCAAATCACTCACCTGATAATTTCATCAATCAAGTCAGCAATTCTAATCGCAGTTTTTCCATCCCATAACTCTGGAATTCGGCCGGCCTTTCCACCATTCTCTAGTATATTGAAAGCGGCCTTCAAAATGGCCTCAGTATCGTTCCCTACGATTGTATTAGTTCCTTCTGTAACCGTAATTGGCCGTTCTGTATTGTCCCTAAGTGTGAGACATGGAATTCCTAGGGCGGTTGTTTCTTCTTGAAGTCCTCCCGAATCTGTGAGAACCAGTTTTGACTCTGCCATTAGTGCAACAAAGTCAAGATACCCTGCAGGTCCCGTTAGTACGATGTTTGGAATGGATTCTAAACGGTTGGTTAATCCGAATTGTTCAGCTCGATTCTTAGTTCGTGGATGAAGTGGGAAGACGAGAGGGATTTGATTTCCGATTTGTTCGAGCGCATCGAGAATGCGAGAGAATGCTTCCTTCTCGTCGACATTGCTTGGGCGGTGTAGTGTCAATACGCCGTAGTTTCCTTTTTCGATGTTGAGGTCAGAATGGATCGTACTTTCCTTCGCTCGCTCAAGATTGTTGAACAAGGAATCGATCATGACGTTTCCTACTCGTTTGATTCGTTCTTCTGCAACACCTTCCTTTCGGAGATTTTCATCTCCATCCGGAGAGGGGGTAAGGAGGTAGTCAGCGATTGCATCGGCGATGAGACGATTGATTTCTTCAGGCATTTCTCGATCGAATGAACGTAGTCCTGCTTCAACGTGTGCGCAAGGAATCCACTCCTTTGCACAAACCATGCTACAAGCAACTGTTGAATTCACATCCCCAACAACGACGACCATGCTAGGTTTGTGCTCTTTGCATACTTTCTCAAATTCGACCATGACCTTTGCAGTTTGCGCAGCATGACTACCGCTGCCGATGCCGAGATAGATGTCTGGTAGAGGCATGCCCAAATCATCAAAGAACACTTTTGACATGTTTTCATCGTAATGTTGTCCCGTGTGAAGCAGAATTTGAGGAATACCTCGTCGTTCTAGTTCGGCGTGAATTGGTGCAATTTTCATAAAATTTGGTCGTGCTCCGACGACCAAGATTACCGGCCCAGTCATTTGTTTTCCTCCAATATTTTGTCGTATATGTCTGTGACTCTTTTCGAAATCACGTCCCAGGAGTGGTTTTCAAGCACCCATTTGTTTGCGTTTTTCCCAATCTTCTTGCGAAGTTCTGTATCCGTAAGAACCAACTCAAGTTTTGCAGCGAGATCTTTTGCATTATCTTTCTCAAAGACGAGCCCTGTATTTCCATCATCGACGATTTCAGCAAGTGCTTGAACGCTTGAGGTAATCAAAACCTTTCCAGAGGCCATTGCCTCAAATGGCTTCAATGGAGATACAAGTTCGCAAACGCGTAGCCCCTTTCGTGGAAGTGGAGCTATATCGATGAGAGAGTAGTAGCGTTGAACCTCATCATGTGAAACACGTCCTGTGAAGACAACATGTTCCTCAAGTTGCAAGAACTGAACAGTCCGGCGTAACTGTTGCATGACATCTCCATCACCAACGAGAAGCAACTTGAATACATCAGCGTGATTTTCCTTCAATAATGCACATGCCTCAAGCAAGAGATCAAGCCCTTCATAGTCAACAAAAGAACCGATGTAGCCAATCACAACTGAATTTTGGAAGCCCAACTCCTTTTCCAAGTCTTTATCCTTGTTCATGATCTTGAACTTACTCGAATCGACTGCATTCGGTAGAACACGTATCTTCGATTCCTCAACTCCGTTTTCGACAAGAATTTGTTTCAACGCATTCGTGATTGTGAACACATAATCAGATTGCTTTGCGGTTTCAATCTCAAACCGTTCAGAGAGTTTGTAATGATCGGAATC
>CALDQY010000169.1 GCA_937911445.1 uncultured Rhodobiaceae bacterium
GGCCTATCCGTGCAGCACCTCCGGAGAGGATAAGCCCATCCAATTCTCGGAGTTGATCAACAGGTGTATCGTTTGGAATAATCTGGGTGTCGACTTTAAGATACTTCAACATCCTCCATTCACGATGTGTCCATTGACCGCCATTGTCCACAACATCGATGACAAGAGGTGCATCTTCGCCCATGAAGTTCCTTGTTCCGAGAACATCCTTGAACATGCCGAATTCCGCGCGTTCATATACTCTAGAAATTCACAGTATGCGAGGAACAAAAATGTTGGATAAGAAATTCACAGTTCACGTAGCACGAGAGAGTGGTCACGAGCAAGAGCTCATGACCCGAGGGGACATCGTTGAGATGGTTTCCGCAAACGAAAACACATGGGTCTTTGTCGATTCGCAAATGGTCAGCGTCGAAGAACTCGAAAACATCGAGTTGAACGATTCTACCGAGATTCGAATCAACCCCGGTATGGTTGGTGGGGCAGAAACCTTCACCGTTCTTGTTGCAAGCGAAGCGGGCGACCAAGCCATGACCATGACGAAGCAGGAACTTACGAACGAGTTGACAAGCAACCAAGGCAACTGGCTCTTTGTTGATGGTCAAATGGTTGATGCAGCCACTATTGCAAACACCGAACTCAACCAAGACAACGTCTTGCGATTGGTACCGTCCATCGTTGGCGGATCTGAAACGTTCACGGTTCAGATTACAGACGCAACAGGCCATTCGGTCTGTGAAATGACCAAGGAAGAAATCGCTACAAGTGCAAAGGAAGCCAACAACTGGGTGTTTATCGACGGTCAGATGGTTGCTGCAAGCGCTATTGCAGAGACAGACCTTTCGCAGGCGACAGAGATTCGCATGACGCGACCGCTTGTTGGCGGTCTCTGAGATTGATTTCTCGACGGACAGATTCAAAACCAATGGGCAGGTCGGTTGGGCTATGTCGGAACTTGTAGACTACAAGTGCGCGCTTTGCGGTACCATTGAAAGCTTTGATCGAGAGCGAAACGGAATTCACTGCAGCCACTGTGGATGTAAGATCTTCATGAAGCTCCGCAGAAGCAGCGGAGACCGCAAGAAGAAGACACTCAAGGCAGAGTGAGTTCACACAAATGGTCAAAGACCTTTGTCGTTGAATGATACGCATGGCGAGTTGGCTTGAGACCCACCCTCCTCGCCGCTTTTCAGACCTTGCACTTGAGGAATCAACCATCGAGACCATCGAACGCGTAGCGCTCCAGGCCAACCCGCCCCACCTTCTTCTTTCTGGCCCTCCCGGATCTGGAAAGACCGCTGCGTGGCGCCTCATTGTTCGACAGGTTCTCGGCCCTTCGTGGCGCTCAACAACCCACGTTTTGCAAGCCAAGGATCTTGCGAAGTCTGCTGGTGCAATGGCCGCCTTTGAGTCGTTCTTACGACCTGGTGGAAAGGATTCAAGCGACACGCTCGCAAGCAGAACATCGCTCGATGCGTTTGACTCAACATTTTCACAGGTATCTGCGGACGACATTGCTCCAGCAGGCCATGAGTCCCAACGTGGGAGTCAGACCGACGTCCATATTTCCCGAATCATCGTCATTGAAGATGCTGACTATCTCGGGCATAAACGTCAACCGCTCTTGCGTCGTATGATGGAGGCAACTAGCCAAACATCGCGATTCATTTTCACAGCTCAAACCCCTTCTCGATTGATCGATGCGCTTCGTAGCCGTACACAACACATCCGACTCACAGGCGTCCCACGAAAGCAAATCGAGTCCAAACTCGCAGAGTTGTGCGCTTCTGCGGGCGTTGAACCGGTTCGAGGAATTCTTGGCGACATTGCTCACATTTCGAACGGGAATCTTCGAAAAGCCATCTTCACAACTGAAGTTCTCGCACTTCGAGATCTTCTTGGTGAGCGAGGCAATCTCCACCGTCTTCTTACAATGATATCGACCAATGAGGTCCAACGGATGATAGAAGCTGCATTGCGAGGCCAAGTTGTTGAATGGCGCTGGGAGAAGGACGGTTACAAGAACACAAGAAAGCTCAAGGGCGCCTTGGGAATCTACGATGAAATCGTTACACAACAAAGTTTGGAAGCCGAGGATGTCGTTGAACAAGCGCATCAAGTTCTCACCGGAGGGCGCCTCAATCTTCCAGAGGATCAATTGACACTCGCTCTTACTGCATTGTCGGACTGCGATGTACGCCTTCGGCGTTCTTCGCAAGGACGTATTCAGATCGAGCAGATGTTGCATGACTTTGCTGCAATTCAGCAACAGTAATCTCCATGATAGAGAGCGTTTTGGCAACGCTGGGCGTGTAGCACAGCTGGATAATGCGTCGGCCTCCTAAGCCGAAGATCGCGGGTTCGAA
>CALDQY010000170.1 GCA_937911445.1 uncultured Rhodobiaceae bacterium
GCATATCCCATGATCAACATGAACAAAATTCCTCCAGCTGCTCCACCCAATGTAGCATACAAGTTCGCTAAGAACAACAGGAAGAAAATGACTGCTGCAATGGCGATGATCATTGCTGCTGGCCAATATGCCCAACGACGACGTGAGCGGTACGAGAACCATGTCGAGGTGGTAATGAAGAGAGGAATCGCCCACATCAACATCGCACCGCGACCGATGTATTGTTGAGATAGGCTTGCAAAATCCCATGCGATAAGAACGATGATGAGACTGTCAATAGCAAGGATAAGCGCTGTACTTCGATGTGTTTGATCGAAAATAGCAGAAAGAGTAGCAGAAGCACGCTGCCCACCTGAACCAGCCAGGACGATATCATCGCCTCTGTTCCCTGCCATGGATGTACCAGTTGCTGCCCTCTCATGAAGGCTTGTGAACAGCGAAGAAGTCTTGATGGTCAATATGCTCGCAAGGACATGAGCGTCCGTGATACCGACGTTGAGAAGCGTGGCGCCAGTCTTGCTGGCAAGCGTATACTTGTCGGAGTCACGGGCGGTATTGCAGCAGTCGACACGGTTCGACTTCTTCGAGAAATGCGACGACATGGGGCCGAGATGCTCGTGATTATGACCGAAGGTGCACAACGGGTCATCACACCTCTTGCTGTTGAGTGGGCAAGTCAATGCGAAGTCATTACCGATTGGGATGGTGATATGAAGCAGCTTGAGGATGTTGATGCCATTCTTGTTGCTCCAGCAACTCGAAACACGATTGCAGCACATCTTCACGGGATGCAACAAGGACCCCTCCTCATGGCGTTGAGCGCTGCACGGTCAAGAAATACCCATGTTCTCATGGTTCCAAGTATGCATGCAGACCTTGCAGACGATCCGGTGACCGATGACATCGTCGAACGATTGAGAGACGAAGGCATCGATGTGATGTGGGGTGAACTCGAAGAAGGGAAGAGAAAGACTCCGAATCACGAACACATTGTTGCTCAATTTGCACACGGCATCAATACGCATTCGAAGAATCGGAAAAGCGTCGTCATCACACTTGGTGGAACGTATTCACCGATCGATGACGTTCGTGGTGTTCAAAACACGAGTTCTGGTTCAACGGGATACGCAATCGCTGACGAACTCTATCGTTATGGGCACGATGTGACATGTGTTGTTGGTCGAACAAGCGTTGAGCAGCCACCGTGGTTACCACTGTGCATCAAAGCAGAACAACCTGATGCAATGCTCGCTGAACTCAAAGCGCTCTCCAACGATGAGATACATGCATGGGTCCACACTGCTGCAGTTCTCGACTATGTTGTTGAAGCTCCTGCAGAGGGGAAATTAGCAAGTCAGCAAGGCCCACTACAGGTTCAACTCGTCGAAGGTGCAAAACACATTCAGGAGCTCAAGGAGAAGGTTCGTGGTTCAACTCGAATTGGTTTCAAGTTGGAAACTGGAATCAAGCAACGTGATCTTATTCATCGTGCAACAGCTCAAA